>JACDBP010000238.1 GCA_013694835.1 Chloroflexota bacterium | reverse complement strand
TCCCGGCCCGCTCGGCAACGATCCTGGCCAGCTCGCGCAGCTGGAGCTCCGGCCGCTCGTCACGCAGGAGCGGCACCGCGATCCGCTCGCGCCGCACGTCACCGAGGTTGACGTCGACGGTGAACATCCCCTCGTCGAAGAGCGGCGCCCGGAAGAGCGTCTCGCCGGTGGGGCCCACGACCTCGGAACCGCCCCAGAACGAGATCGACTCGTCCACGCCCACCCGGTTGCAGAACACGACGAACGACGTCGTGAGCTGGGCGTACGCGCGCATCAGGGTCCACCACGAGCTCGCGGTGCCGAGGCCGACCTCGTTGGTTGCCGCCAGGTCGCGTCCTGGCGACGACGACACGTTGACCAGGATCTGCGCTCCGTCGAGGGCCAGGAGCTGGGGCACCGCGAGGTGCCAGAAGTCCTCGCACACCGCGAGGCCGATCCCCGCGCCCAGCCGGGACGGCACCGCCCGAAGCACGTCGCCCGCGGCGAAGAACCGGCGCTCGTCGAACATGCCGTAGGTGGGCAGGTGGACCTTCCGATGGACGTGGCGGACCTCGCCGTCCTCGATGAGCGCCGCCGAGATGAACAGCCGGTGGTCGCCCGATTCCTCGACGAACGAGACGACCGCGCACAGCCCGCGCGTGGCCCCGGCGAGCTTCGCGAGGCGCGCATCGTCGAGGCGCATCGCCACCTCGGCCGCGAGGTCCTGGAGCTGGTAGCCGGTGAGCCCCAGCTCCGGGAAGACCACGAGGCCGGCGCCGGCGCCGCGCGCTCGCTCGATGAGCTCGTGGTGGGTCGCGAGGTTCGCGTCGAGCAGCCCCAGCCGGGGGGCGATCTGGGCCAGGGCGATCCGGAGCGGCGTCACGGATCGAGCATAGCGAGTCGGCCGGCGGCGTCGGCGCTCGTGCACGAAACAGGGTTCCGAACCGTGCTCGGCAGGTGACGTTCGCGGAGCCGCGGTGCTAGGCTTCCCGGCACCCGCGAGCCGGCTTTGGCCGCGAGACGGGTAAGGGTGCCCGCGCGGCGGATCTGAGGCCTCATGGCTTCCGGCCGGCGGGCTGTGTGAGGAGGAGTTGACAAGCATGTCGCGTACACCCACGTGGTTGCCGCTGATCGCGATGTTCGCGGTGACGGCAATCGTCTTCTCGGCGTGCGCTGGAGCGGCCTCTCCGAGCCCGGGCTCGGCATCCCCGTCCGCCGCCAGCGGGTCGCCATCGGCGGTGGCCTCGGCATCGGCCTCGGCATCGGCCGCCAGCAGCGCACCGTTCGATGCGACCTCGTACCCCGAGACGGCGATCGACTGTGCGAACCCGCCCCAGTTCGAAGGACGGGCGTACACCGGCAACATCAGCCAGATCGTCGCCGCTGACCAGTACACGGTCGAGTTCCACCTGTGCCAACCGGACGTCGCGTTCCTGTCCAAGATCGCGTTCGCATCGAACAACATCCAGGACGCGGACTGGCTGCAGGCCCACGCCAAGGACAAGTCGTACGTGCGCGATGCCAACGGCACCGGCGCGTACCAGCTCAAGGAGTGGATCGCGGGCGACCACCTGACGCTCGAGGCCTACCCGACCTACTGGGGCGAGGCGGCCAAGTCGCCCACCGCGATCATCCGGTGGAGCAAGGAGGCCACGCAGCGCCTCCAGGAGCTTGCGATCGGCACGGTCGACGGGATCGACAACGTCGGCACGGACGACTTCCAGGCCGTCAAGGACAACCCCGAGCTGGCGCTCTTCGATCGCGTCGGCCTGAACGTCTTCTATATGGGCTTCAACGTCGACCAGGCGCCATGGAACGACGAGAAGGTCCGCCAGGCGATCGCCAAGGGCATCGACCGGCAGCGGATCGTCGACACCTTCTTCCCGGCGGGCTCGGAGGCCTCCAAGTACTTCACGCCGTGCGACATCCCGGGCGGATGCGGTGGCGACGCCTGGTACGAGTTCGATGCCGCGGCAGCCAAGCAGGAGCTCACGGCGGCCGGGTTCGACTTCGCGCAGACATACAAGATGCACTACCGGACGAAGACCCGGAGCTACCTGCCGAACCCACCCGCGGTCGCGCAGGACATCCAGGCCCAGTTCAAGGACAACCTCGGGATCGACGTCGAGATCGTCGTCGAGGAGGACGCCACGTACCTGACGAACTCCTCGAAGGGCGACTTCCCGCTCTTCCTGCTCGGCTGGGGCGCGGACTATCCCGACGTCACGAACTTCCTCGATTACCACTTCGGGACAGGCGCGAACGACGCGTTCGGCCCGCACTTCCCGGATGTCGAGGCACTGCTCAAGCAGGGCTCCGCGGAGCAGGATCCTGCCAAGCGCGGAGAGATCTACGCGGAGGCGAACGGCCTCATCCGCCAGCACGTCCCGATGGTCCCGATCGCCCATGTCGGGTCGGCCACGGCCTTCCGCGCGGACGTCGACGGTGCCCACTCGTCGCCGATCGGCAACGAGCAGCTTGCCGTGATGACGCCGGGCGATCGCAACCAGCTCGTGTGGATGCAGCAGAGCGAGCCCTCGGGCCTGTACTGCGGCGACGAGTCGGACGGCGACGCGCTGCGCGCGTGCGAGCAGATCTTCGAGTCGCTGTACGGCTACGAGCTCGGCGGTGTCGAGGTCAAGCCGGTGCTCGCCGAATCGTGCGACCCGAGCGCGGACCTCAAGGTCTGGACCTGCACGCTGAAGCAGGGCGTCACGTTCCACAAGGGCGGCGAGCTCGACGCCAACGACGTGGTGCTCTCCTATGCCATCCAGTGGGACGCCAAGCACGAGCTGCACGTCGGGAACGGCGGCGCCTTCGATTACTTCCCCGCACTGTTCGGCGGCTTCCTCAATCCCCCGGCTCCGGCGTGATCCACGCCGACTCGTGAACGCTGTCAGGGACGTCGCCGTTGGCGGCGTCCCTGACGATCCAGGACGTGCACGTCACTCGAAGGCGCGGAGATGACCCGCTTCATCGTCCGGCGGCTGCTGCTCACGATCCCCGTCCTGTTCGGAGTCATCTTCGTCGTCTTCGCAGCCGCCCGGATCCTGCCGGGCGACCCCTGTCGGGCGCAGCTGGGCGAACGCGCCACGGACGCTGTTTGCGCCGACTTCAACCGTCGCAACGGCTACGACCTGCCGATCCCGGTTCAGTTCACGACCTATCTCGGCAAGCTCGCGGAGGGTGACCTCGGGGCGTCGACGAAGACGTCGCTGCCCGTGACCCAGCTGCTCGTCCAGCGACTCCCCCTGACCCTCGAGCTGACCGTGTACGCGCTCGCGTTCGCGCTGCTCGTGGGGATCCCGCTCGGCATCATCTCCGCCTACAAGCGCAACTCGCCGATCGACGTGGTCACGATGATGGTCGCCAACCTGGGAGTGTCGATCCCGATCTTCGTCCTGGGGCTGCTGCTGGCCTTCGTGTTCGGGCTGCTGCTCAGGGGCACGCCGTTCGCGCTGCCCCCATCCGGCCGGCTCACCTCCGGCGTGTCGATCCGCCCGCTGGTCGAGGTGTGGGGGCTGCAGGCGCTGGCCGGCCCGCCCCGCGTGCTGCTCGACTTCACGTCGAACATCTACTCGCTCAACGCGCTGATCACCGGGCAGTGGAACGTGCTCGCCGACGCATTCCGCCACATGATCCTGCCGGCGGTGGCGCTGGGCACGATCCCGCTCGCGATCATCGCCCGGATCACGCGCTCCAGCCTCCTCGACGTGCTGGGCCAGGATTACATCCGCACGGCACGCGCCAAGGGCCTGCCCGACATCAAGGTGGTGACCCGCCACGGCGTCCCGAACGCGATGCTGCCGGTGGTGACGGTCATCGGGCTGCAGCTGGGCGGGCTGCTGGCGGGCGCGGTGCTCACCGAGACGATCTTCAACCTGGCCGGCGTGGGCCTGGCTGTCTACGACGCGATCACCGGCCGCGACTTCGCGGTCATCCAGGGCTTCACGGTCGTCATCGCTGTGGTCTACCTGCTGGTCAACCTCGCGGTCGATGTGTCGTACGCCCGGCTCGACCCGCGGATCCGCCTGTCGTGAGCGCGAACGTGACCCAGCCGACGGCCGAACTGCTCGGCGACCAGCCGGCGGCGCCGCGGACGACGGGCCTGTGGCGCGACACGGTCGCCAACATCCTGCGCCAGCGCAACGCGGTCGTAGGGCTTGCCATCATCACGCTGCTCGTGCTGGCCGCGATTTTCGCCGACGTGATCGCGCCGATCCCGCCCAATAAGGTCCTGCTGGGCACCGAGGCCGGGGTCCGAAAGCTGTCGCCGCCATGCGTCCATTTGCTCGGCTGCCCGACGGACCGTCCACAGCATCTGCTGGGAACCGACACGAACGTGCGCGACGAGTGGAGTCGGGTCGTACACGGGGCCCGCGTCTCGCTGCAGGTGGGGTTCGTCACGGTCGGTTTCGCGATCGTGATCGGGATGCTGATCGGCGCCGTCGCGGGATATGCCGGGGGCGTCATGGACAACGGCCTGATGCGGCTGATGGACGTCGTCCTCGCGTTCCCGTCGCTGATCCTCGCGATCCTGATCGTGAGCGCGCTGGGCCACAGCCTGATCAATGCCCAGGTCGCGATCGGGATCGTCGCGATCCCCGTGTACGCGCGGGTCATGCGCGCATCGGTGCTCTCGATCAAGGAACAGGATTACGTGACCGCGGCCCGCGCGCTGGGGGCATCGCCCGGTTCGATCCTGCTCCGCCGGATCGTGCCCAACTCGCTCACGCCGCTCATCGTCCAGGGCACGCTCGGGATCGGCGGTGCGGTGCTCGAGGTCGCGGCGCTGTCGTTCATCGGAATCGGCGCGCAGCCGCCGATCGCGGAATGGGGATCGATGGTCGGGCTCGAACGCGGCCAGCTGTTCAATGCGCCGTGGCTGATCTTCGGTCCCGGGATCGCGCTGTCACTGACCGTGTTCGGCTTCAACCTGCTGGGCGACGGCCTGCGCGACGCGCTCGACCCCAGGCTCAACCGGTGACCGGCGCGTGAGCGGACCCTCGACCACCCAGTCGCTGGGACCGCGCCTTGACGAGACGGTCGTCGAAGAGCTGCTGCCGGCAGCAGCGCGCGGGCCGAAGCGCCAGCGGGGCGATACGCCGCTTCTCCAGGTCCGCGGGCTGCAAACCTCGTTTCACACGCGGGAAGGGGTCGTGCGGGCCGTAGATGGCATCGACTTCGACGTCGACCGCGGCGAGATCATGGGGCTGGTGGGTGAATCCGGCTGCGGCAAGAGCGTGACCAGCCTCTCGATCATGGGGCTCATCGCCAGACCCGGCCGGATCGACGCGGGCGAGATCGTATTCGACGGCCGGGACCTGCGCAGGCTGTCCTCGGACCAGCTCCGGAGGATGCGCGGAGATCGGATCTCGATGATCTTCCAGCAGCCGACCTCGGCGCTGAACCCGGTCTGGAACGTCGGACGACAGATCGCCGAGGTGCTCCAGCTGCACAGGAACATGAAGCGGGGTCCAGCCTGGCGGCGCGCCGGCGAGCTGCTCAAGATGGTAGGCATCCCCGATCCGAACCGGCGGCTCAAGGCGTACCCGCACGAGATGTCCGGCGGCATGGCCCAGCGGATCATGATCGCGATGGCACTCGCTTGCGAGCCGGAGCTCCTGATCGCCGACGAGCCCACGACCGCGCTGGATGTGACCATCCAGGCCCAGATCCTCGACCTGATGCGCAACCTGCGCGAGGAGACCGGGACGGCGATCATCCTGATCACCCACGACTTGGGGGTGGTCGCTGAGATGTGCGACCGCGTCGCCGTGATGTACGCGGGCGAAATCGTCGAGCAGACCGACGTCACGTCGCTCTTCCGCGACGCGCTCCATCCCTACACCCGCGGCCTGATCGGCTCGATCCCCGTGGTCGGGCAGGTGACCGAGGAGCTGGCTGTCATCCCGGGAACCGTCCCAAACCTGATCGATCTGCCGAAGGGCTGCCGTTTCGCGCCCCGCTGTGCCGCCCGCGTGGCCGAGGACGTGACGATGGCCATCGACGTCCACCCCGGCCTCCGCGAGGTGCGCTCGGGTCACAGCGTCAGGTGCTGGCTCTACCACGACGCCGCTGGCCGGTTGACGCCCCGCGCCGCGGCCGCGATCGAGCGGGGGAAGTCCGTCGCCGGGGCAACTGGCGTTGCCGATGCCATGGCTCCAGGGGCGGGAACCCCCCCGCTCACGGTCGCGGGCCGGTGAGCGCCATGGCGATCGACGAGGCGGCCGCGGCCCCGACGGCCGGACCGGACGGCCCACCGCTCGTGGAGGTCCATGGCCTCGTCAAGCACTTCCCCATCCGGGGCGGCATCCTCCAGCGGACCATCGGGATCGTCCAAGCGGTCGACGGGGTCTCGTTCGAGGTCCGGCGGGGCGAGACGCTCGGCCTCGTGGGTGAATCGGGCTGTGGCAAGACGACCGTCGGCCGCCTGCTGCTTCGGCTGATCGAGCCCACGGCGGGCTCCATCCGTTTCGATGGTCGCGACATCACCCATCTGGGCGGCTCGGCGTTGCGCCCGTACCGGCGGCGGACGCAGATCATCTTCCTGGACCCGTACGCGTCGCTCGACCCCCGCGCGCCGATCGGCGACTCCATCGGCGAGGGCCTGCGGATCCACGCTCTGGGCACCCCGGCCGAGCGGCGCCGCAAGGTCAACCGGATGATGGACATGGTGGGGCTGATGGCGTATCACGCCCGGCGCTACCCCCACGAGTTCAGCGGCGGACAGCGCCAGCGAATCGGGATCGCCCGTGCGCTCGTGCTCGAGCCGGACCTCG
>JACDBP010000254.1 GCA_013694835.1 Chloroflexota bacterium | reverse complement strand
GTGTACCCCGTCGCGCTCCAGGCAGGCGAGATCCGGATCGCGCTCGGCACCGAAGAGATCCCGCAGGGATGACTGCACGGGTCCTGGTGGCGGGGATCGGCAACGACCTGATGTCCGACGACGGCTTCGGGGTGGCGGTCATCCGTCGCCTCGCCGCGCGGCCCTTGCCGCAGGGTGTCGCCCTGTACGAAGCGGGCATCGCCGGTATCGGGCTGGTCCAGGAACTGATGGACGGCTACGACGCACTGATCATCGTCGATGCCGCGGAGCGAGCATCCGCGCCCGGGACCCTGCACGCGCTGAGGGTGGATGTGCCGGATCCGGCCACGCTCTCCGAGGAACGTCGCCGGGCGCTGATGAGCGACATGCACTGGACGGTCCCGTCGCTCGCGCTCATCCTCGCGCGCGCGCTCGACAGCCTGCCGCGCCGCGTCTACATCGTCGCCTGTCAACCCGCAGACATGGGGCTCGGCTTGGAGCTGACACCGCCCATCCAGCAGGCGCTAGAGCCCGCGGTAGCGCAGGTGCTGGCCCTGGTGCAGGCGCTCCGCGCGGGCACTGACGACAGCTCGATCGACGTGCACCGGCACGCCGCCGTGGCGGGCTGAAGCGATGTGCCGCGCCGAGCCTCGCGAGGTCCTGCAGCTCGACGATGGGCGCGCCCAGGTGCTCTACGACGGCGAGCCACGGTGGGTCGCCGCCAACGGCATGCCTGCGCTCGTGCCGGGCGACTACGTGGTGGTCTACGCCGGCGAGGCGATCGAGCTGATGGACCGTGACGAGGCCGAGGACATCCTGCGGTTCAACGCGCAGCTGGAGCAGATGCTCGAGGAAGCCAGCACGTGACGCTGCTCGAGCGCCCGACGCCGATAAAGAGCGGCTCGCTGCGCTTCATCCGCTACGGATTCATGCCGAACCAGCTCCGGTACTGCGGGCCGGACGAGTCGCGGATGCTGTTCGACCAAGCGGTGGAGAACACCATCGATGGCGACGTGCCGCCGCTGCTGCGCCGCTTCAGCGGCGCGATGCCCTATCTGCAGCTGATCGCGAGGGCGAATGGCATCCGGGATCCATTCGACGACCGCGTGGTCGAGGCGTACTGGATCGGCAATCGCCTGCTGCAGAAGGTGGAGGTGCGCCAGCTGTACGAGTCGCTGGCGGAGCGGTTCGGACCGCAGCTCCGGGGCCGGGCGCGAGACTGGGTCTTGAGCAAGGCGCCGGCGGGGGCCCTGCCACACCACAGCTTTCATGTCCTGGACGTCTACCGGCTCGTCGGTGACCGCGGCGACTCGCTCCAGACGATGGACAGCTGCCGCATCAGCTGGGGGACGGTGGTGGCAGTGGAAGGGCACGAACTCTTGGTGGACCGGGCGCCGATCGTCCTGTCGGACGGCCGGCTGCGACTTGCGGAACCGGCTCTCACGCGTGTCGCGCGCCAGATCGATTCGCGCGGCTTCGCGGACTCCGCCCGACCGGGCGACCAGGTCTCCATCCACTGGGGTTGGGTCTGCGAGATCCTCACGCCCTTGCAGCGCATCGAGCTCGAGCGGTACACACGACACCATCTCGCCATCGGCAACCTGACGATCTAGCGGGGACGTGCTCGCGGCGACCTCAGGGCTCCAGAGCCCGCGTGCCATCCGGCCCCGTGACGGCCCCAGGGGCGCCATCACCATGGAGCTGATGTTGCAGTGCATCGGACCGAATTCGACCGTTCGCTCCGGCCCATGGGCCACGCGGGCGCGGAGCCAGCGTGTCGAGTGCGCCGTACCGATCGAGGTACGTCGACAGGACCGCGTGTGTCTCGGCGAGCGTCGTTGCCCAGGTACGCAGCATCTCCCAGCCCGGCGCCGTGAGGGAGTAGACGCGACGCGGCGGACCGTTGCTGGAGGTCTCCCAGCGAGAGGCCGCAAGAGAATCGCGCTCCAGCATCCGAAGTGCGCGGTACAGTCCCCCGGGGTCCACGCTGTGGACACCAAGCTGGCCCATCCGCTCCAGCAGGTCATACCCATGACTCGGCTGCTCGCCGATCAGGAGCAGGAGACACGGCCGCGGAAAGTTTCGCGGCAGCCCAACGGGCGGGTCGTCCTGGGCCGCGAGCGAGGAAGACGACGACTGCGGCGGCCGCGGCGGAAGGCGTTGGCTCATGAGAGCCGTGCCCGGGCGCGCTCGGCGAGGCACGCCTCTGCCTCGTCGCGGGTCTCCTGGCACCAGCAGTCGCGACCGCAACTGCCATGCGCCGGACGCAGCCAGTCCGCGAACTCCGCGGCGAAGATCCGGCCACCCTCAGCGCGGCCGCGCGCCGAGAGCCGGTACGTCGACTGCCACTCGCGCTCCAGGTATCCATCGTCGACGAGACGCTCGAGGTGGCTGATCGCGCCGTTGGTGTCCAGGCCCAGGAAGCGTTCGAGTGTCTCGACCGACACCCGCGTGCCGAGCCGCTCGCCCTCGATCCAGAACACCAGCTGCAGGATCTCGTCACGCCAGTACAGCCGCCGGAGCGCGTCACTCTTCGGCTCGTGCAGCTCGCTCACGTCGATCTCTCCGCACCGTCACGGGATCCGATGATCACCGAGCTGGAGCCTAGCGTCACAGCCGTCACAAGGCAACGGCGCGAGAGGCGGATCCGCAGCGGCGCGTACATGACTCGGACGGGGACCCAGTCGTCTGCGCCGGCGTTCCGGCGGCTCATCGTAGTGCTCGCCTTGACCGCTGCCGTCGCGGCCTGTACTGCCGTCGCACCCTCGCCCCCGAGCGTCGCGAGTGGGGCTCCCACGACCGCCAGCCTCCGCGTCTACACGTCTGTCACGCAGGCGACGGTCGACGCCGTCGTCGCCGCCTTCGACGTGACGTATCCCGACCTCACCGTCGAGGTGTTCCGAGCCCCGACCGGTGAGCTCAATGCCCGCATCGCCGCCGAGCGGCGCGAGGGCCGCCTGCGCGCCGACGTGCTGTGGCTCACGGACCCGCTGTCGATGCAGCCCTACGCCAGCGAGGGGCTGCTGGCAGTTTGGACCCCCGCCGAGTCATCGGCTGTCGGGGATGGGCTCCATACCGACGTTTCCTGGGGCACTCGCATCCTGAGCATGGTCCTCGTGCGACCCAGGGGCGCGGTCGGACCAGTCGACTGGGGGGACCTCACCCAGCCCGCATACCGGGACGCGGTGGCGATCCCCGATCCGGGTTTCGCGGGCTCGGCGTTCGGCGCGCTCGGTTACCTCGGGCTGAACGAGGCGTACGGGATCGAGTACTACCGGCGCCTGAACGCGAATGGCGCCATCCAGGTCAGATCTCCGGATGACGTGGTGACCGGTGTTGCCGAGGGCCGACTCAAGGCCGGCATGACGCTCGACTCGTCCGCAAGGACCGCGGTCACCAAAGGTTCGCCCATCGAGCTCGTCTGGCCGCTGTCGGGTGCGATCGCGATGTACAGCCCGATCGCCATCGTCAAGGACAGCGCCGCCCCCGGACCTGCCCGATCGTTCGCGGATTTCGTGCTCACGAAAGAGGCTCAGGAG
>JACDBP010000244.1 GCA_013694835.1 Chloroflexota bacterium | reverse complement strand
CACCCAGGCGGTCCCGCACTTCGGCGCCGATGGCGTGCCGGTCCATGCGTTGCGCGCCGTGACGTGGCAGATTCTGGCTCGTCCGCTGGATCTGGGGGCCTCCGGGGCCGCCTGATCCCGTGCGGGACGCTTTCGCGACGCGGTCGGGCGCAGCTCGCCGGTCGCCGCTGGATGGAGGGTTCGACTGCCATGCGTCGTATCTCGCGTGGACGGCCGAGCCACGCCACTCGCGTGCTCGCCGTCATCGGCCTCCTGGTCATGAGCGCCTCACCCGCCAGCGCGGCAGGGCTGACCGTGATCACGACCTACCCGGCGATCGAGGTGGACCCGGGCGGTACGGCGACGTTCCCCATCACCGCGACGTCGACCACGCCGCAGCGCGTCGATCTGACCGTGGACGGTGTGCCGGATGGCTTCACGGCAAGCTTCCGCGGCGGCGGCTCGATCGTCAGCTCCGTCTTCACCAAGCCCACAGGTGAGGAGCCTCCCCAGCTGGAGCTCCAGGTCAAGGTGCCCGACGGCGCTGCCCCCGGCAAGTCGTCCCTGACCGTCTCCGCACGCTCCGGCGCTGAGGTCGTGACCGTCCCGCTCGACGTGACGGTGACCGATCGGAGCGGTGGACAGGTCTCGCTCGATGCCCGGACGCCCGCGCTGCGCGGCTCGACCGAGGACGCATTCTCGTTCTCGCTGACGCTCTCCAACGACACCGCCCAGGAGGTCGAGTTCAGCTTCGCGGCCGAAGGCCCGGCAGGCTGGACCGTCGATGCCCGTCCCAGCGGCGAGGCACAGGCGGCCACGGCCGTCGTGGCCGCGGGAGGGACGGCCACGATCACTGTGACCGCAAACGCGCCTGCCGATGCTCCGGCCGGTCGCCATCTGCTGCTGGCTCGCGCGACAGGAGGTTCACTGACCGCCGAGGCGCAGCTCGGCGTCGAGCTCACCGGCAGTTATGCGATGCGGCTTACGACACCGGAAGGGCGCCTCAGCACCCAGGCCACCGCCGGCAGCGCGTCCAACTTCAGCGTCGTGGTCCAGAACACGGGGACAGCACCGCTCGTGGGCGTCAGCCTCAGCGCCACGCCGCCCACCGGCTGGACGGTCGAGTTCCAGCCCGAGACCGTCGCCTCGATCGAGCCGGCCCAGCCCGCCACCGTGGCCGTGGTCATCACGCCGCCGAGCAACGCCGTGGCCGGTGACTATGTGATCTCGTTGTCAGCCCAGGCCGCCGGCAGCGGCGAAGAAGGGTCCGCCAGCGCCGACGCCGACATCCGCACCACCGTCGAGACCTCGTCGCTGTGGGGTTTCATCGGGCTCGGGGTGATCGCGCTGGTGATCGGCGGGCTGCTGCTGGTCTTCCGCCAGTACGGACGGCGCTGACGATGGCGGCCCTGGCAACCACCGACCCGGTGGCCCCGGCCGCCGACGAGGGGCTGGTCGCCATCCGCACGCGCGGGCTCGAGAAGCGCTACGAGGACGTGGTGGCGGTGCGCTCGCTCGACCTGGAGGTGCACGCCGGCGAGGTCTTCGGGCTCCTGGGACCGAACGGCGCCGGCAAGACGACCACGATCCTGATGCTGCTGGGGCTCACGGAGCCGACCGCTGGGGAGGCGCGGGTGCTGGGCCTCGACCCTGCTCGCAACCCGCTCAAGGTGAAGCGACACGTCGGCTATCTGCCAGACAACGTCGGCTTCTACGGCGACATGACCGGTCGCCAGAACCTTCGCTACACCGCTCGACTCAACGGCATCGAACCGTCCATCGCCGGACCGCGCATCGGCACGCTCCTGGAACGGGTCGGCCTGGTCGAAGCGGCAGATGCGAGGGTCGACACCTACTCGCGAGGCATGCGGCAACGACTCGGGCTCGCCGATGCCCTCGTCAAGGACCCGCTCGTGGTCATCCTCGACGAGCCGACGGCGGCGATCGACCCCGTCGGCGTCGGTCAGACGCTGGAGCTCGTCCGGGGGCTGGCCGACGAGCATGGCGTTGCGGTCCTCCTCTCGAGCCACCTGCTGCACCAGGTCCAGCAGGTCTGCGATCGCATCGCCATCTTCGTCGCCGGCGACATCGTTGCTCAGGGGACGGTCCGGGAGCTCGCCGACGACCAGGCGAGCGGCGCCCAGTCGCAACTCGAGGTCGGCGCCGACGGCGACCCCGACGCCGTCGCGGCGGTGCTGCGGAGCGTGCCCGGAGTCAACGAGGTGGCCCGCGACCCACGTGACCCGCGGCTCTTCAGCGTCACGGGCGATGTCGAGGTGCGGCGGCGCGTGGCGGAGGCCCTCGTCGCCGCCGGACATATCCCGTGGCAGCTCCGTAGCCGTGGCATGGAGCTGGATGAGATCTACCAGCGGTACTTCGCGACCGCCGCCAGTGAGGCCGCTGCCAGCGAGGCAGCCGCGAGCGAGGCCGCCGCGAGCGGGGCCGCTGTCCAGGGACCGGGCGCCACGACCTTGGAGGGAGGCCAGGTCGATGACCGATGAGGCCCGGCGGCGTCCCCGGCTGAGTGCCAAGAAGGTCCACCGAAGGGTCGAGCCCGGTCTGCCAGCGGCCGGTCGTTCCCCCGAGACGGGCGGTTTCGTGCCGGTGCCGGCCAGTCTGGAGGCGGGGATGGTCCGCCTCCCGGAGAGCGGCCCGATCCCCGCGGGTTGGCGGGTCATCGGCGCGCGCGAGCTGACCGAACACCTGCTCTCGATCCGCTTCCTTGCGTCGCTGCTGATCCTGGGTCTGGCCGGGATCGTGACCATCTATGCGGTGGCGGGCACCATCCGCGAGGCCGCCAGCGACTTGCCACAGACGGCCACGGGACCGCTGCCGGTCTTTTCGTTCCTGTTCACGCTGCCGCCGACCACCGGCGGCGCGCTGGGCCAGCAGTTTCCGTCCTTCGCGCAACTGGTAGCACTGCTGGGGCCGGCACTGGGCATCGCCTTCGGCTTCGATGCGGTCAGCTCCGAGCGTGCCGACGGGACGCTGCCACGTCTCGTGTCACAGCCGATCCATCGCGACGATGTCGTCAACGGCAAGTTCGTGGCGAGCCTCGGCGTCATCGCGCTGATCCTCGGCGTCGTGACGCTCCTCCTGGCGGCGATAGGGATCATCCGCCTGGGCGTTGCGCCGACCGGTGACGTCGGGATGCGCCTGCTCGCGTGGTACGGCGTGGCCGTGCTGTACATCGCGTTCTGGCTGGCGCTGGCGCTGCTCTGCTCGGTGCTCTTCCGACGCGCAGCGACCGCGGCGCTCGTGGTCATCGCGGCGTGGCTCATCCTGACCTTCTTCGGCAGCCAGATCTTCAGCATCGTCGGCAACTTCGTGGCACCCGTCCGCGAGGACGCGACCGCCCAGCAGCAGCTGGCGAACGCGCAGCTGACGGTCCAGCTCTCAAGGCTCTCACCGATCACGCTGTTCCTGGAGATGACCCAGGCGCTGCTGGACCCGACCGTCCGAACGCTCGACCTGAGCCCCACCGATCCGACCGGGCGGGCGCTGCCGAGCCTGCTGCCCTTCGGCCAGAGCCTGCTCATCATCTGGCCCCATGTCGCCGGCCTGCTCGCAGCAACGGTCGCCTGGTTCGCCGCTGCCTACATCACCTTCATGCGCCAGGAGGTCCGGGCATAGCCTCGGATCCCATCCCGACCAGCGAGCAGCAGACGGCCAGAAACCCGGGGACGAGCCCGGGGCCTTCTGGCCGCTCAAGG
>JACDBP010000231.1 GCA_013694835.1 Chloroflexota bacterium | reverse complement strand
CGCCGAAGCAGCGGCCGAAAGCCACCGGGATGGAACGCTGCTCCCAGCACGTGCCCGGTGCCGGTCAGCGTCCGGAAGAACGGCTCGCGGCTGACGCCGTGCACCACGAGCCGGCCGGTTTCGGCTGCGACGTGCACACGTGGCTGGCCGACGACCTGTTGCAGATGGGGTTCGAGCACGTTCCAGCGGACCAACCAGTAGTAGTCGACGAACGGTGCAAGGGACGGGCTCGGCATCGATCGCTCGACCTGAAAGGCCTGCTGCGCCTCGTTGGGCCGGACGATCGCCTCGGGGTGGCCGAGGGCTGGCCGCGCTGTGGCGAGGTGATCCGTCATCGTCGCCAAGCATGCCGCCGGCACGAAGCCCGCGCCTGAGCGATGGCGCGTTTGTGCAAGACCTTCGGCGCAGGCCGCCCTACCTTCCTGACATGAGTCACTCACAGACCGCCAGATCCAGGTTCCAGGTCGCGTCATGGTCGGAAACGTTGTACGTCGACATCGACGGCGTGGGCGCGACCCGGGCCGACGTCTACTACCCGAAGCGCGGGCTGACCCAGGCCGCGGTCGGGTACACCTACACCGGCGAGATCGAGGGCACCGGCACCCTGGTCTACCTGATCGCCTACAAGGCCGACGCGGCACCCGTGCTGGGATTGGAACAGTTCATCGGGTCGATCGGCGGGCACGAGGGCAGCTGCGTCTTCCGGCACATCGGCAGCCAGGACGCCGACGGGGTCTCCGCGAGGGTGGAGGTCATCCCCGGGATGGGCACCGGCGGGCTGGAAACGCTCGTCGGTGAGGCGCAGCTGGAGATCGTCGGCCACAGCGACGACGGGTACGACCTCGTCCTGTCCTACGACATCAGCTGAACCGTCATGCCCGCGTCACCGGCGCACGGCAAGGTCGATGCCTACGATGGACACGATGCGCTCACCTCTCGCCGCGGACCCGGGCCCGATCCTTGTCGTCGACGACGACCGCAAGATCGTCGGCCTGGTGCGGACGTACCTCGAGCGCGAGGGGTACCGCGTGGTCGCGGCGACCGACGGGCGGGCCGCGCTGGCGGCGGTCGCGCGCGAGATGCCGGCGCTCGTGGTGCTCGACATGATGCTGCCCGAGCTCGACGGACTGGAAGTGATCCGTGCCGTCCGGAAGCGCGACCGCACGCCGATCGTCGTCCTCTCCGCGCGTGGCGGCACCGCAGACCGGATCGCGGGGCTCGACGCCGGTGCGGACGACTACCTGCCGAAGCCGTTCTCGCCGGCTGAGCTCGTGCTGCGGGTCAAACGCGTCCTGGAGCGGTCCGGTCGAGTGGATGGCGGCTCGGGCGAGGTGGCGCCGCGCCCTCCCATCGCCTTCCGAGACCTGGTTCTCGACCGCGACCGTTTCGAGGCGACGCGCGACGGTCAGCCGATCCCGCTCACGACGCTCGAGTTCCGGCTGCTGGCTGCGCTCCTGGAGGCAGACGGCCGGGTGCTTAGTCGCGAGCGACTCCTCGATGCGGTCTACGGTCAGGACGATGGTGACGTGCTGGACCGCACCATCGACGTCCACATCGGCCGGCTACGCGACAAGCTCGGGGACGACGCCGACCATCCACGCTACGTGGCGACGGTCCGCGGCGTGGGCTATCGTGCGGCACCGATGGCAGCCGCCCACGCCGGGCGCGATGCTGCGTCGACCACCGGCAGTTTCGACGCGTGATGGGCCGGGGCCTGGGCGGCATCGGCTGGCGGATCGCCGCGACGGCGCTCGTCGTTGCCGCGGTCTCGACGACGATCCTGGCGCTTGGCGTGGTGATCGTCGGCGGTCAGGCGTTCGCCGACCTGATGAGCTCACACGGTGAGTCGGTGGACGCAAGCCGGGCGATGTACGAGGACTCGGTGGTCCGCGTGCTTCTGTTGGCGACAGTGGTCGCGGTCGGCGTCGCCGTCCTGCTGGCCGTGGTCATGGGCCGCCGGCTGGCGCAGCCGCTTCGGCACATCGGCGCCGCAGCACGCGGCATCGCCGAGGGCGACTATCGGGGCCGCGTCCCGCGCGAGGGCCCGGAGGAGATCGTCAGCCTGGCCGACTCGTTCAACCAGATGGCCATCGCTCTCGAGGAGCAGGAGCGGATGCGCCGAGAGTTCATCACCAACGCCGCCCACGAGCTGCGAACACCGCTGACGAACCTGATGGGCTACCTGGAGGCGCTGCGCGACGGTGTCATCCCCGCCGACCAGGCTGCCTACGAGTCGCTGCTGGAGGAGGCCGAGCGACTGGTCCGGCTCGCTCGATCGCTGGATACGCTGACGGAGGTCGAGCGGCCGCCGGCGGACCAGCCCGTCGAGGTGGACCTGACCATCCTCATCCGCGCGGCGGTCGAGCTGGCCCAGCCCGGGATGCGCACCGCTGGCCTCGGGACGGAGGTGCGCGTGCCCCAACACCTTCCAGCGCGGGGAGATCCGGACACGCTGGCCCAGGTGTTGGGAAATCTCCTCCAGAACGCCACTCGATACACGCCATCCGGTGGTCGCGTGACCATCACGGGAGAACGGCGGCCCGGTGACGTGCTGGTGAGCGTCACGAACAC
>JACDBP010000174.1 GCA_013694835.1 Chloroflexota bacterium | reverse complement strand
CTGCCTGACAGGCCCCGATTACACGATGGCGCGCGCGCGTCGTCCCCTGGAGCGTCCTCCCGTCGCCATCGACGTGGCGCCGGCCTACGAGATGCTCATGTCACTCGTCACGGCGCTCGACGCCGGCGATGCCGACACCTACGAGGTCGGCACCGACTGGATCGCGGAAATCCGATCGCGCGCGGGCAACGACCTGCTCGCCCGCCTCGAGTCCGCGTCGCTGGGCGACCCCGACTCATTCATCCACCTGATCCCCCTGGCCTATGACACGCCGGCGCCCCGCGACGTTGCCGCGTTCCTGGCTCACCTGCGCAAGACCGACGCCGACGAGATCCGCCTTCACCTGGTGCAGTACTACGCACGCGAGACGCGCCGCATGACCCCGCCCTCCGTGATCCAGGCCGCCATTCACGGGGGTGCCGACGCACAGCAGGAGTTCCTGCGCACCTCCTACGCGGACTGGGAGCCGTGGACGCAGTACCTGCGCTCCGTATTCGCTGCGGACGGCGAGGCGCTCAAGGCCGAGATCATTGGCGCGCTGGAGGAGTGGAACGAACGCGTCTGGGCTCCAGAGTCGTTGACGATCCTGCCGATCCTCGAGCGCGACGCGGAAGCCAGGCGCGAAGCGCTGCGTGAGCTGCCGATGGAGGAGTTTATTCAGGCTGCCACCAATGGCGTCGAGTTCGTGCCGCGCCCAGGCATCGAGCGCGTGGTGATGGTGCCGAGCTTCGTCAACCGGCCCCTCGTCTCCTTCACGGAGTTCGGCGAAGTGCTGCTCATCATCTACCCCGTCGGCGACGAGAGCGTCTCCGCCTTCACCGACTCGCCTCCCCTGCGCCTGGTCCGCCTCTCAAAGGCGCTGGCCGACGAGAAGCGTCTTCGGATCCTGCGGGCACTCTCGGACGGCGAGAAGACGCTCATGGAGCTGGCGGAGACCTTCGGCGTGGCCAAGACGACCATGCATCACCACATGATCATCCTGCGCTCGGCCGGGCTGGTATCGGTCGGCGTGGGATCGAAGCGCTACCGGCTGAGAACTGAGACCGTACCCGACGTCGGCGCGCTCCTCAGCGGGTATCTGTGCTGCGCGCCGGCCGTTTCGGCGGCTGAAACGAGACCATCCGCTCCATCCAAGGCTCGAGCCGGGGGCTGACGGATGCAGCTCGGCCGCGAGGTCGTCCCGGCGCTCGCCGAGCTTGCCGCCTAGGCGACCTGTGCTTCCAGGCGCTCCAGGAGCTCGCCGGGGATGTCAAAGTTGGCATAGACGTTCTGCACGTCCTCGAGGTTCTCGAGCCGCTCGGTGAACATCAGGACCTGCTTTGCGGTCCGCTCATCGCCGATCTCGACACGCGTCGTGGGCTCCATGCTCAGCTCGGCTGAATCGGCTTCATAGCCTGCCGCCGCCAGGGTGCGCCGCACCGCCTCGAGGTCGCCGGGCTCCGTGAGCACCACGATCGCTCCCCCATCCGGCGGGCTGACGTCGGAGGCGCCGGCGTCGATCGCCGCCAGCGTCAGCTCATCGGAGTCGCGGCCATTCAGCGGAAGGCTGATGACGCCCTTGTGCGCGAACTGCCATGCGACGGGCGCCAGCGACCCACCCATCTTGGAGAAGACGGCCCGTATCTCGGACGCCGTGCGGTTCCGGTTGTCGGTCATGGCGGCCACGATGACGGCCACATTCGCCGGGCCGATCCCCTCGTAGCTGACTTCTTCGTACTGCTCGGCGTCGGCTCCGCTGCCGGCTGCCTTCTCGATGGCGCGCTTGATGTTCTCCGCGGGCATGGAGTTGGACTTGGCCTTGTCCACGGCCATTCGCAGCCGGTAGTTCGCGTCGACGTCTCCCCCGCCCTGGCGGGCGGCGGTGATGATCTCGCGGGCCAGCTTCGTAAAGAGCGCGCCGCGCTTGGCGTCGTTGACGCCCTTCTGCCGTTTGATCGATGACCACTTGCTATGGCCGGACATGCATGTTCCTCAGTCGGAAGCCGCGCCGATTCTAGCCAATGCACGGGAGGTCACGTCCCGAACGCCTCTGAAGTGGCGCCGCGCAGGCCGGGCCGCCGCGCAATGAGCGCGTCCAGGCTCCACCGCCCTCCTCCGAGGACCACGAGCACGCTCGAGAGCCCGAAGAGACCCACGTGGGCGATGACCGGATCGTCAGGCAGGGCAAAGACGGCCAGGGTGAGCACCACGAACGCGAGGACCGCGCAGAAGCGGGTCAGCACGCCGAAGAGGATGGCGATTCCCAGCGCGGTCTCGACAGCGGCCGCACCCACCACCCACAGCTCGGCAGAGACCGGCACCACGCGCGTGAGGCCGTACTTGTCGACCGCGGCAAGGGCCTGCTCGTAGATCACGAGCTTGTCGACGATCCCCGACGCCGCCAGCGCGCCGCCCAGGCCCACCCGCACCAGGAGCGGGACGAGGTCGCCGTAGCGCGCCTCCGAGACGGTTCGAGTGACGGGCTCACGGCCGGGCGCCCGGGGAAAGGCGGTACGAAGCAGATCGTCGAGGCTCGGGGACCCCGGTCCCACGACCGCGATCGCCGCCAGCCCCCCGGCGACGTCGAAGATGCCGATGACGCGCGGGTCGATCACGAGCGCGACGGCGTACCCGGCGAGCGCCAGCAGCGCCACCGGACGGACCGCGAAGCCCAGGAGCAGAAGGAAGCCAAGGGCCGTCAGCACGAGATACGGCCAGCCGTCGAGCGGCACGTTGGGGGCGAAGAGGACGCGGCCCAGGCCGGCCCCGATCACCACCAGCCCGACGGCGAGTCGCAGCATCCAGGGCACGTACTGCTGGTACTC
>JACDBP010000154.1 GCA_013694835.1 Chloroflexota bacterium | reverse complement strand
TGCCCAGACCCCGCCGAGCACATCGGTCCCCTCGGTCACCTCGGCCCAGGTGTCACCTCGCTCGAGCAGGCGATAGAACTTCGCGTCCAGGTTCGGCCAGAGCTCCGGCCGACGCTCGATGAAGTCGGTCAGCGCGGCGACGAATCGCTCCGCCGAGACCTCCCCGTCCGCTTCGTGATGGACCTCGCCATCGTCGTATGGCTCACTTCGGATCGCGAGGTACGTAGACCGCCCACAGAGTACAGTGCGTGGCGGCCACGGCCGGTCCGCTCGCTCCGGGGACGAGGGCTTGTCAAGGAACGAGCCATCCCCGTGGGCACTCTGAATCAGGGCCGACCCGTCCCCGGTCGCGAGCACGTCCCCACATCGTGGGAGGGCCGGGTCAGTTACGCACTCTGGATCAGGCGGCAGCCACCGGCTCCTTGGCGGGTGCCTTGGCAACGTCGGATGAGGGCGCAGCCGCGGCAGTCGGCGGCGATGCTGCCGGCGGTGGCGGCGTCGGGCGCTGGGCATCATCGTTGATGTTCGGCGCCAGCCAGCGCTCGGCCTCCTCGATCGACCAGCCCTTGCGCCGGGCGTAGTCCTCGAGCTGATCGCGCCCGATGCGGCCGAGCCCGAAGTACTTCGCGTCGGGGTGCCAGAAGTAGAAACCGCTGACCGACGAGGCGGGCAGCATCGCCATCGATCCGGTGAGTGAGATGCCCGCGCGCGCCTCGGCGTCCAGCAGCGAGAACAGTGTCGGCTTCTCGGTGTGGTCCGGGCAGGCGGGGTAGCCGGGCGCCGGGCGGATGCCCTGGTACGCCTCGGCGATGAGCGCGTCGTTGTCCAGCGCCTCGTCAGGTGCGTAGCCCCACAGCTCGCGGCGCACCCGTTCGTGAAGTCGCTCGGCGAAGGCTTCGGCCAGCCGATCGGCGAGGGCCGTGACCATGATCGCGCTGTAGTCGTCCTTCGCGGCGACGTACTCGTCCTTGAGCTTTTCCAACCCCAGGCCGGCCGTGACCGCGAACCCGCCCACGAAGTCGGCCACGCCGGAACCGGCGGGCGCGGTGTAGTCGGAGAGCGCCTGGTTCCGTCGTCCGGCGCCCTTCTCCATCTGCTGGCGCAGCGTGTGGATCCGGGTGACCTCCGCGGTCCGCGACTCGTCCGCGTAGATGATCAGGTCGTCGTCAGGGGTGGATGCCGCCGGCCAGAAGCCGACGACGCCGGTCGCCTGGAGCAGCCGCCGGTCGACGATCTGCTTGAGCAGCCGCTGGGCGTCCTCGTAGAGCCCGCGCGCCGCTTTGCCCACCCGCTCGTCGTCGAGGATCTGGGGATAGTGGCCTGCCAACTCCCAGGTCTGGAAGAAGGGCGTCCAGTCGATGCGCTCGACCAGGTCCTCCAGCGGCACGTTCTCGAACGTCCGCACGCCCAGGAACGTCGGCCGAGGCGGCGCCGTGGGGTACTCCAGCACCTGTCGATTCGCGCGCGCCTGCTCCAGGGTCAGGAAGCGCGTCCGGTTGTCCCGGTCGGCGTGCTGCCGGCGCACCTCCACGTATTCGGCTCGCGTCTTCGCCACGAACGCGTCGCGCGACGCCGGATCCAGGAGCGCCCCCGCCACGCCGACCGCGCGCGACGCATCGATCACGTGCACCACCGGCGCGTGGTAGGCCGGCTCGATCTTGACCGCGGTGTGGGCACGGGACGTCGTCGCACCGCCAATGAGCAGTGGCGTCTCGAAGCCCTCGCGCTCCATCTCGGTCGCGACGACCCGCATCTCCTCCAGCGAGGGCGTGATGAGTCCCGAGAGACCGATCAGGTCGGCCTTCTCGGTGCGCGCCGTCTCCAGGATCTTCGTCCAGGGCACCATCACGCCGAGGTCGATGACCTCGTAGCCGTTGCAGGCGAGCACGACGCCGACGATGTTCTTGCCGATGTCGTGGACGTCGCCCTTGACGGTCGCCATCACGACCTTGCCCGCCGACCGCCGGCCACTCGCGTCCACCCGCTCGTCGACGTTCTTCTCGGCTTCGATGAACGGGATGAGGTGCGCCACCGCCTGCTTCATCACCCGCGCGCTCTTGACGACCTGCGGCAGGAACATCCGACCCGAACCGAACAGGTCACCGACCACGTCCATGCCGGCCATCAGCGGCCCCTCGATGACGTGGATCGGCCGCTCGGCCTGCTGGCGCGCCTCCTCAGTGTCCTCGACCACGTAGTCCGCGATGCCCTCGACCAGGGCGTGCTTCAGCCGTTCGTTGATGGGCTTCTCGCGCCACGAGAGGTCGGGGCCGCCGGCGCCCGTCTGGCCCTTCGCCGTGTCGGCGACCTCCAGCAGCCGCTCGGTCGCGTCCGCGCGCCGGTTCAGCACGAGGTCCTCGACGCGCTCGCGGAGCTCGTCGGGGATGTCGTCGTAGACCGGCAGCGCCCCGGCGTTGACGATGCCCATGTTCATCCCAGCGCCGATGGCGTGGTAGAGGAAGGCCGCGTGGATGGCCTCGCGGACCGGGTCGTTGCCGCGGAACGAGAACGAGACGTTGGAGACGCCGCCGCTGATGAGCGCGCCGGGCAGCTCCGCCTTGACCCGCCGCACGGCGGCGATGTAGGCGTTCGCGTAATCCGCGTGCTCCTCGATGCCGGTCCCGATGGCGAAGACGTTCGGGTCGAAGATGAGGTCCTGTGGGTCAAAGCCCGCCTGCTCGGTCAGCAGCTGGTAGGCGCGTCCGATCATCTGCAGCCGCTGATCGACGGTCTCGGCCTGGCCCTTCTCGTCGAACGCCATGACGATCACGGCCGCGCCATACCGACGGGCGAGCTTCGCCTGGCGCAGGAACTCCTCCTCGCCTTCCTTCAGGCTCAGCGAGTTGACGACGGCCCGGCCCTGGACGCACTTCAGGCCGGCCTCGATGACCGACCACTTCGACGAATCGATGACGAACGGCACCTTCGCGATGTCCGGCTCTACCGCCAACAGGTTGAGGAAGCGGTTCATCGCCGCCTCCGAATCGAGCATCGCCTCGTCCATGTTGATGTCGAGCATCTGGGCACCGTTGTCGACCTGCTGACGGGCGACCTCGACCGCCTCGGGAAACTTGTCATCCAGGATCAGCTTCGCGAAGCGGCGCGATCCGGTGACGTTGGTCCGCTCGCCGACGTTGACGAAGAGCGTGTCCGGCCCGATGTCCAGCGGCTCCAGGCCCGACAGGCGGGTGCGCGGCTCGATCTCCGGGATCTCGCGGGGCTTCCGGCCACGGACGCGCTCGGCGATGGCGCGGATGTGGTCCGGCGTCGTGCCGCAGCAGCCACCGACCAGGTTGAGCGCACCCTCGTCGACCAGCTGGCCGAGGACGCCCGAGGTCTCCGAGGGCTCCTCGTCGTAGCCACCGAACACGTTCGGCAGGCCGGCGTTCGGGTAGGCGCTGACCGGCAGGTCCGCGATGCGGCTCAGCTCCTGCAGATAGGGCCGCAGCAGCCGCGCGCCGAGGGCGCAGTTGAGGCCCACCGCCAGGGGCCGGGCGTGCCGGACCGAGTTCCAGAACGCGCCCACCGTCTGGCCGGACAGGGTCCGGCCGGAGGCGTCGGTGATGGTGCCGCTGATGATGACCGGCAGCCGCGTGCCGAGCTCCTCGAAGAGCGACTCCACCGCGAAGATCGCCGCCTTCGCATTGAGCGTGTCGAAGATGGTCTCGATGAGCAACAGGTCCGCGCCGCCGGCGACGAGCCCCCGGGCCGCCTCCAGGTAGGCGTCCCGCAGCTGGTCGAACGTGACGCTCCGCGCGCCGGGGTCGCTGACGTCCGGCGACAGAGACGACATCCGCGT
>JACDBP010000024.1 GCA_013694835.1 Chloroflexota bacterium | reverse complement strand
CCGGCGGCTGATGGGTCGCCGGCCCCCGCACGGGCCGGCCGGGGCGGTGCAAGGTCAACGCAGCGGACCCTCGTAGTCTGCCGGAAAGACCCTGATCTGGGATCCGAAGAGGCCCAGGAAGTCGGCGAGGCCCTGGATCGTCGCCGAGACCGCTGATGTCGGATACGCGATCCCTTCGCCGTAGCGTGATCGCGCCTGCTCGATCCACTCCCTGCCCTCGGGACTGGCGGCCACACGGATCGGCGCGCACAGCGAGATCCCGGCACGCCCGTCGTCCTGGCGATGCATCGCGACGATGAAGCGGATCCCCAGTGGCAACGGGTCGCGTCCGCAATCGCCGATGGGGCCATGGAACCAGCGCTGATCGAGCACCACGACGGGCGACGAGTCCGCCCCTGAGAACCAGCGCTCCACCTCGAAACGGATGCCGCCAGGTTGCGGCCCGGTCAAGGTCCCGATGACCACAAACGGATCGTCGCGGTCCGGCATGCTGGCGATGTCGAACACCGCGCAGCTGCATGCGGCGACCGACCCCGGGACGGCGAAGAGTCCTCCCGTCGCCACGACGGCAGCCAGGAGCCAGATCCCCGACAGTCGTCGCTTCGAGACCATCGCAGGGCCGCCTGTTCGAACCATCAGGCGGCAACCTTACCTCGGCGCTCGCGAACCAGGTTGCGCACGATGAACAACAGGTTGGCCGGCCGCTCTGCGAGGCGGCGCATGAAGTAGGGGTACCACTCGTGCCCGTATGGCACGTAGATCCTGACCGTCCAGCCGGCGGCGACCAGCCGGTCCTGCAGGTCGCGCCGTACGCCGTACAGCATCTGGAACTCGAATCGTTCGGGGCCGATCCGCTCACGCTCCACGAACGCGAGCACATGGTCGATGATCGCCTCGTCGTGCGTGGCCAGGCCCGGGTAGTGCCCCTCGAGCAGCAGTCGCTCACTCAGTCGGCGGTAGCTGGTGTCCACATCGGCCTTGGCCGGGAAGGCGACGGACGCGGGCTCATCGTAGGCACCCTTGCACAGGCGAACCCGGATCTTCTCCGCGTTGAGCCGATCGACGTCATCGGGGCTCCGTCGCAGGTACGACTGGATGACGACGCCCACCTCCGGGTACTCGGCGTGGAGCTCGCGCGCGATGGCGAGGGTGGCTTCCGTGCGCGTGTGGTCTTCCATGTCGATCCGGACGAACGCACCGGTGCGCTTCGCCTCCTCCACGACGCGTCGGACGTTCGCAGCACAGGACTCGCGATCGAGGTCGAGTCCCATCGCGGTCAGTTTCAGGCTGACGTTGCCGTCGAGCCCCTGCGCCTCGAGCGTCCGGAGGGTCTCGACATAGGCGTCCGCGGCCGCCGATGCAGCTTCCTGCGAGTCGATCGATTCACCGAGCACATCGACGGTCGTGGCGAAACCCTTCGCGCGGAGAGCGACCAGCGCCCGCGCCGCCTCTTCCAGCGTCGATCCCGCCACGAAGCGCTGGACCAGCGATCGGGTGAGCCGGTTGGAGGTCGCCATCCGCTCCAGCGAGCGGCGCCGCGAGGCCCACAGGAAGCCTGCCCGCATCACCCTCGCGGGCAGTTCGGCGACGCCCCCGCCCGGGGCTGCAGCAGCCTCGGCCTGGTCCTCGCGCCAGGCGGCGATCGCGGCATCGATGGCGGCGCGAGGCGGGACGCCGCCGAGCGATCCGTCGGCCTGCCGGTACAGGCGACAGCTGAGGCCGATCGGGACATCGCCGGACGGCTCGATGTCATGGCCGCCGACGCGAATGGTCGGTGAGCCGCGGAAGTCGTACGAAGCCGCAGCGCTCTCATCACCGATCTCCACGAACGAAAGGTCGACGGGCTCGGCGACGCGGTCGAGGGCCGCCAGCAGCACGGTCCGGGCCGCCTTGGCGTGCCGGCATCCGGGACTGGTCAGGAGCTCGACCAGGAGCTTTGGCACGTGCTCTCCCCTATCGCTTACGTCGGCTGCGATGGTACCGAGATGGCGGGACCCGCTTCGTGCCGCCCTCAGAGCGAGCCACCGCGTACCCTGCGCGCGTGGCTGACAGCAGGTCCCGTCGTTCGAGCCGCTCCCGCTCGGGACCTGCGACCGAGAGCAGGCGCTCGAGCCGGGAGAGCGTGACCGATTTCGTCCGGGCGGTCGGCGGGGGCCTGCTTATCGGCCTGCCGCTGCTCTACACCCAGGAGATGTGGTCACACGCCTTCGCGCTGCCGGGCTGGAAGATCGTCACATTGCTCGCCGTCGCGTACGCCATCCTCGTCGGCTACAACCACGCCATCGGGTTCCGACGCGACCTGAGCTTCCGCGAGGTCCTGATCGACTCGGTGGAGGCACTGGGCATCGGTATCCTCGTCGCCTTCACGGCGCTGCTGCTCCTCGGCCGGATCGAGCCCGGCACGAGCCTCCGCGATGCGGTCGGCAAGGTGGCGCTGGAGGGGATCGTGATCTCCTTCGGTGCGGCGATCGCTGCCGGCCAACTCCGGGCGCAGAACGACGAAGGCTCGGCCGGAGACGAAGGGAACGACGACGCTGACCCGTTCCAGCGGCTGTACGTCGCCGCCGGCGGAGCCCTCATCTTCGCGCTCAACGTGGCGCCCACCGAGGAGCCGGTCCTGATCGGCATCGAGTCAGGCCCGTGGCTGCTGCTCGGAGTCGTCATCGCAACACTGCTCGTCACCCTGGGCCTTGTCTTCTATGCGGACTTCCGCGGCGGACACACCATCACGGCGAGCGACACCCCCCTCGATCACCCGGTCTCGGAGACACTGGCGGCGTACGCCATCAGCCTTGCCGTCTCGTGGCTGCTGCTGTGGGCCTTCGGACGGCTTGAGGGCGCGAGCCTCGCGGCGATCGTCGCGATGACCGTGGCACTGGGTGTCGTGGCGTCGCTCGGTGCTGCGGTCGGGCGACTGCTCCTGGGCGGCAGTGAGGCCGGCGCCGGGAACGCCGATGGAGGGCAAGGCTCGTGAAACGGAACATCGTCGAGTGGCTGGTCCTCGGGGCGAGCGTCCTGGCGATCCTGGCCGTCGTCGGCGTGCTGGTCCTCGAGGGACTGGGAGCCGGCGGACCACCCGACCCGCGGATCGAGCTGCATCGCGACCAGGCCCGCACCTCGACGCTCGGCTGGATCGTGCCCGCCACCGTTTCGAACGAGGGCGATACCGCGGCCGCGCGGATCGGCCTCGAGGCGATGGCCACCGTGGACGGCCAGGAGGAGGTCAGCACGGTCGACGTCGACTTCCTTGCCCCTGGATCGGAGGTCGAGGTCGAGATCGGCTTCAGCGCCGAGCCCGAGGGTGAGATCGAGGTCCGACTGCTCGGCTACGGGCTTCCCTGACGGTCTGCCAGGGCGCGCTCACGACGGCGACCAGCAGGCAGAGCACGGCCTCCACGACCGCGCTCCGGACGACGATCCAGCTTCCGGCTGTAGCGATCGGACCAGGCGCCCAGAACGGGACGAGCGGCAGACCCAGCAGCAGCGACGCGGCAGAGCAGCCCGACGACGATCGCGACGTCCGGCTCGGGGCGGCCGAGCGACCGCACCAGCAGCGGCTGGAAGCTCCGGAAATGTCCGAAGCCGACCGCCTCGATGAAGCTCGCGATGGCGAAGACGATCGTCAGGCGAAACCAGCCTCGATGCGGGTCCGGCTGCGTCGCGAAACCGGCTTGGGTCACTCCTCCGCGGACGCCGTCTGAGCCTCCAGCTCGCGTCCCAGCTCCTCGGTGCGCCGGTAAGCCGCCCAGACCGCCTCTGAGAGGACCGTGCGCAGCCGGCCACGTTCCAGCTCATGGAGCGCCGCCGCACTCGTGCCGCCCGGGGAGGTGACCATGTTCCGCAGCTCAGCTGGATGCATGCCGCTCTGGCGGGCGAAGACCGTGCTGCCTTCGAGGGTCTCGATGACGAGATCGTGCGCGATGTGCCGCGGAAAGCCGAGGTGGACCGCGGCGTCGATGAGTGCCTCCATGACCAGGAACACGTACGTGGGGCCCGTGCCGCTGACAGCGGTCGCCATCGCGACCAGCTTCTCGTCGTCGACGCGCAGCTCGGCCCCGAGCGAGGTCAGCAGGACTCGTGCCTGTTCCGCCTGCTGCTCGCTCACCTCCGGCGTGGCGTACCAGACGGTCATGCCGCGGCCGATCCGGGCCGGCGTGTTGGGCATGCTCCGGACGATCTCGCGGTGGCGCAGCACGTTCGCCAGCGAGGTCGTCGTGGCACCGGCGATGACGCTGATGACGAGCTGCCCCGGCCGCAGCGCCGGCGCGAGCTCGGGGCCGACCCGCAGCAGCATCTGGGGTTTGATGGCCAGCACCACGACGTCGGCGTCGCGGATGGCCTCGGGGTTCGAGGCGACGACCTGGACCTGGTGCGTCCGCGCCAGCTGCGCGCGGCGCTCAGCGCGCGGGTGGCTGGCGATGATGCGCTCGGGGACCACCTGGTCACCGCGAAGGAGCCCGGCGATCATGGCCTCGGCCATCATCCCCGAGCCGATCGTGGCGATCGTCCGGTCCTTCAGCGACACGCGGCACCCCTCGACACGGCCGCACGCGCGGCGACCTGGTGGCGAGGATACCCCGAGCGGAGGAGCTGCTCAGGCCCTCGCGGATCCGAGCAGGAAGAACCGGTTGGTCGTCGTGACCTCGGCGTCCGCGAAGCCCGCCTCGCCGAGGGCCGCCGCCAGCTCATCGGGCCGATAGAACACCTTCGGGATGGTGAAAGCTCGCCCGTCCCCGAGCCGGCGCCTGGAGAGGTCAGGCCCGGGCGGCGGCGATCGGTCGAGGGCGCCCGAGTCAGGGTCGTCGAGCGAATCGACGAAGACGAACGTGCCGCCGGCCCTGAGCCACCCCCGAGCGATGCCGAGGAATCCTGGCAGCCGATCGCGTGACACGTGGCTCAGCCAGAAGCCGGTGAACACCGCGTCGACCTGGCGGTCGGCCGGCGTCCAGGCGTCCCGCACATGGAGGTGGGCGCGCAGCCCGTGCGAGATAAGCCGCTGGCGGGCACGCTCCAGTGGTGCCTCGAGCGCGTCGTAGAGCGACAGCTCGCCCTTCTGGGCGAGCAGGGGCGACCAGAAGCCAGTGCCGGCGGCGAGCTCGACGATCTCACCCGACAGTGGCACCCGGTCGAGCCAGGTCGTCGCAAGGTCCAGGTCCATCTGCCACGCCATGTCGCTGATCGGTCCGTGGCTGTAGCGGCCGCGACGCA
>JACDBP010000147.1 GCA_013694835.1 Chloroflexota bacterium | reverse complement strand
ACCGATCGTCGTGGTCGCGGGTCCCGATACGGCCTCGACCGCTGGACACCATGAACCAGTCTCATGGCTGGTGGGAACGGACGGGCGGTAAGGCCCCTTGTCAACAGGGTCCGTGGGAATCACAACTGGGACGTACTCAGGCCGCGGGGTAGCATGGCCACGTCATGAGCGAGGACACCACGAGTCAGTCGAACGGCTTCTCCACGCGGGCCATCCGGGCCGCCTCCACGGCCCCCGTGATGCGTCAGCGACCCAACGCAGTGCCGATCTACCAGTCGGCAACCTTCAGCGCCGAGGATGCAGGCGAGCTCGGCGACATCCTAGGGGACCGCGTGCCCGGCTACGCGTACGCTCGGATCGACCATCCGACCGGCGCGGCGATGGCGTCGGCCATCGCCGAGCTCGAGGGGGCCGAAGCTGGCCATCCCTTCGCATCTGGGATGGCGGCGATCCACGCGGCGCTGCTCGCCTCCCTCTCGGCCGGTGATCATGTCGTCGCCACGCGTGCGATCTACGGCAGCACGCAGGCGCTCCTGCAGCGGGTGTTGGCGAGGTTCGGCATCGACGCCACTTTCGTCGATCCGACCGACCTGGACGCCGTGGCCGCAGCCTTCAGGGTCCGCACACGCGTGCTGTACCTCGAGACCATCTCGAACCCGACGATCGTCGTTGCCGACCTCGAGCGTCTGATCGGCATCGCCCACGAGCGCCGTGTGCGCGTCATCGTCGACAACACGTTCGCGTCCCCCTACCTCTGCCGGCCGGCCGAGCTCGGCGCCGACCTCGTCGTGGAGTCGTGCACAAAGTGGCTCGGCGGACACTCGGATGTGATCGCTGGCGTCGTCACCGGTGGTAGCGCAGCCGTCGAACAGGTTCGCCGGATCGCTGTCGACACCGGCGGCAACATCGAGCCCTTCAGCGCATTCCTCGTGCTGCGGGGGATCATGACGCTTGCGGTGCGCATGGAGCGTCACTGCGCCAGCGCGCTCGCCGTGGCGCGGTTCCTCGAGACCCAGCCGGGCGTCGATCGTCTCTACTACCCCGGCTTGCCGAGCCATCCGCAGTACCAGGTGGCCCAGACGCGGTTGCGCGCCGGCGGGGGCATGCTTGCATTCGACCTCGGCAGTCGGGACGCTGCTGCCCGGGCGATCGACGCCCTGCGCCTGCCACCACGCACCGCTTCGCTCGGCAGCGTGCACACGATGGCCGTCCACCCGCCGTCGCACACTCACCGGCAGCTCGACGATGCCGCCCTTGCCGCGGCCGGGATCCCACCGGGTCTCGTGCGCGTCTCGGTCGGATTGGAGGACGTGGAGGATCTCATCGCCGACTTCGGGGCTGCGCTGGCAGCATCCGGCTCGGCCGTCCACGCCTGATCTCGGAGCTCACCACGGCATGACCTCGGACTCGCTCGCCGCGGAGGCGACGACGCGCGGCGGACGACCACGGACTCGGCGATCGTTCGCCGCCGGCGATCCGCTGGCCGGCCTGGGCCGAGCCGCCTGGCGCACCCTGACCAGCGTCCGCTTCGCCGTGCTGCAGATCACGGTGCTCGTCGTCGCCGGGCTGATCGGTACGATGGTCCGGCAGATGCCGGCGTTCGCGCTCAGGGACCCGAGCGCCTACGCCAAGGAGCTCGCCGACCTTCATCGCCGGTTCGACGGAGTGAACCTGCTGGGACTGTCCATCGGGCCGGGGATGGTCGAGCTCTTCGACCGGCTGGGCTTCTTCCGGGTCTTCAGCGCGCCATGGTTCCTGGTGATGATGACGCTGCTCGTCGTCAGCATCATCGTCTGCACCCTGGACCGCACTCCCAGGCTGTGGCGCGGCGTGCGCCTCGTACGGCCGGTGCAACCCCCGGAGTTCTTCGATCTGCGGCTGCCGGAGCGCGCCCGCTTCGACGGCGCGGCCCTGGGCACCGGTGAGCTGCGGGGCGTGTTGCGGTCGCGACACTACAAGGTGCGCGAGAACCCCGACCCGGACGACACCCGACTTCGGCACGTCTACGGCGACCGCAACCAGTACCTGAAGATGGCGACCCTGTTCACGCATCTCGGGCTCATCCTGTTCCTCGTCGGCGGCGTGGTCACGAGCGCCTTCGGCTACGAGACCGTGCTCTTCGTAGGCAACGGAGCGACGGCGCCGGTCCAGCCCGTCGGCACGCCCCACAACCTCCTCGTGAAGAACCTTGGCTTCGAGGCTCCTCGACGGGCCAATGGCAGCTTCGAGGACTTCCGCACGACGCTTGCCGTGTTCCAGGACGGCCGCGAGATCGCCCGCAAGACGATTCGCGTCAATGATCCGCTGAGCGTCGCGAACTTCGTGTTCCACCAGAACACGTTCGGGCCGGCAGCAGATCTGGAGATCCTCGATCCGGAGGGTCGGCTCGTCTGGTCCGGTCCGCTGCTGCTCACCGGCGCCCTGGCGGGACAGCCGCAGGGCTTCATGACCATCCCAGGCTCGAACATCGGTCTGCTGGCCGTCCTTGCCAGGCCCGGAGACGGCGGCGTGCGCCTGGCGATCAGCGGTCTCGTGGCGGCTGCGAACGGTGACAACGACATCGTATTCCTGGGCCTGATGGGCCTCGGCAGCACCACCGATCCGGCAAAGACCGCCGGGTACACCATCACCTGGAGGAACGCCGACTCATTCACGGGCATGGTCGTCAAGAACGACCCCGGCCAGGGCCTCATCTGGGTCGCCTACGGCTCCCTCATCCTGGGCTTGCTGCTCAGCTTCTACTTCCCGCGACGCCGGGTCTGGGCACGCGTGAGCGAGGGCCGCGTGGAGCTGGCGATGCTGGCCGACCGATACGTCGATGCGGAGAAGGAGTTCGGGGCGTTGCTGGCCGATATCGGTGCGCGCACCGGCCGCCACGCCGAGCGCCGCCCGGGCTGATCTTCAGGCGCCTCGGCGGACCGAGGGGAAACCGCGGAACGCAACGGCCACCCGGCTGTGTCCGTCCCGTAACCTCCGCGACGTGGCGCCGCGACTACACTGAGACGGCTCGAGCGGCCGCCATCTCACCATGTCCGGCGAGCCCACGACGCCGTCTAGGAGGGACCATGACGTTGGAGATCAGCGCCATCGAAGCGCTCGATCCGCTGGCCAAGATCGAGGCCGCCAAGGAACACAACATCCGCTTCGCCGAGCTCCAGTTCACGGACATCATGGGCATCGTGAAGGGCGTGACGATCCCGCTCCACCAACTCAAGGGCTCGCTCCAGAACGGCACCTGGTTCGATGGCAGCTCCGTGGAGGGCTTCACCCGCATCGCCGAGAGCGATCAGTGGCTCAAGCCGGACATGGATACCTTCGCCGAGATCCCCTGGAAACCCGGGCATGGCGAGCTCGGCGCCGGACCCCTCGGCAGTCGCGGCACAGCCCGCGTCATCTGCGACGTCTACACCCCGGACGGGAAGCCCTTCGTGGGCGACCCGCGAGGCGTGCTGAAGCGCCAGCTCGAGCGTGCGACCAAGCTCGGCTACGTCTGGAACGCCGGACCGGAGCTCGAGTTCTTCCTGTTCCGCAAGGACGAGAACGGCGAGATCAAGCCGCTGCCGCATGACAACGCTGGCTACTTCGACTTCTCGACGGACCTCGGCGCCAACATCCGCCAGGACATGGTCAACGCGCTGGAGGCCTTCGGCATCAGCGTCGAGGCGGCGCACCACGAGGTCGCGGCCGGCCAGCACGAGATCGACTTCCGCTACGCGGACGGCCTCAAGACGGCTGACAACGCGGTCACCTTCAAGTTCACCCTGAAGGCGATCGCCCAGATCCACGGCCTGTACGCGACCTTCATGCCCAAGCCGATCTTCGGCATCAACGGCTCCGGCATGCACACCCACCAGAGCCTCTACTCCATCGCCGAGTCGCGGAATGCCTTCGCGGATCCCGAGAACCAGTACGGCCTGTCCGACCTGGCGCGGAGCTACATGGCCGGCATCCTGGCCCACGCGCGCGGCATGATCGCCGTGCTGGCGCCGCTCGTGAACTCGTACAAGCGGCTGGTGCCGGGTTACGAGGCACCGACCTACCTCACGTGGGGTCGCACGAATCGATCGGCGCTCATCCGAGTGCCCAAGGTCTCACCGGGCATCTCGATCGAGGCGACGCGCGTCGAGGTCCGCTGTCCGGATCCGTCATCCAACACGTACCTCGCGTTCGCGGCCATGCTGGCGGCCGGTCTCGACGGGGTCGAGAAGGGCCTCGAGCTGGCGCCGCCGGTCGAGGAGAGCCTCTACGCGATGTCGCCCGAGCGCATCAAGAAGGCGGGCATCAGGGAGCTGCCGGGTACGCTCGGCGAGGCGATCGACGAGCTGGAGCGCGACGAGGTCATCTGCGCCGCCCTCGGCGACCACGTGCTGACCCATTACGTCGAGGCGAAGCGTGCCGAGTGGGACGAGTACCGCACCCAGGTCTCGACCTGGGAGGTAGAGAAGTACCTCGACGCCTTCTAGCAGATCGGGGACGAGATGACACGAGGGCGGTGGGCGACCACCGCCCTTCGTGATTCGCGGTTGGGCACGTGGCCGGTCACGTCCCGTCGTAGTCGGCCTGCCACAGGTCCGCCGTCCGGGTGAAGAAGTAGTCCCCGCTCATGGCGGCAAGGAACCGCAGCTGCTCGAGGTGGACCAGGTGGTAGGAGGCATGGCGGGTCTTGTGATAGAGGCAGTAGTAGCTCACCCCTCCAGGCACGCGATACACGTGCAGCCACTTCTTCAGCGTGTGCAGCGTCCCTTCCAGCAGCCTTCGCGCCGCTCGTCGATCGGTTCGCTGCCAGTACTCGTAGAGCCCATACACGGCGAAGATGAAGCCATTGAGCACGCGGTCGTCGCGATCGTTGCGGGGGTACTCCTCGATCCAGAGGTAGCGATAGACACTGATCCGGGAGACCCATGGACGGTTGCTCGGGCCTGAGCGCTGGAAGCTGGCGAAGAGTCGATGGGCCTTCTCGAGATAGGACGGGTCGTTCGTCCAGTGGTAGAGCCGCACGAAGGCCGCCAGGATGATTCCCTGTGACATCCCGGAGTACCACGGCGGCTCGAGGCGCTCCGTCGAGTAGTAGAAGTGGTACGGCACGAACCACGCGCCATCGGAGCGGACGGAGATCTCCTCGATCTTGGCCGCGTACCGCTTGGCCCATGTCAGGTACTTGACGTTGCGCGTGCGGCGATACCCGGACAGCAGCCGCATCGTCTTGAGGCCGAGTTCGACGGGGTGGTAGTAGAGCCTGCCGTTCCACCAGCGGAGCTTGATGCCGTCCTTGTCCGTCGGCTCCCAGCCCGGTCCACCCAGCGGCAGGTCCGGCGGTGCATAGTCATTGAACGGCAGCTTGAAGTACGAGAGCTCCTGGAGGGGGAAGGTCTCCGTCCTGAAGTCCATCGCCGGGTCGACGACCCGGCCGCCCGGATCGGCCATCGGTCGCTCGGCCGCGACGGGTGCGGCACCCACGCCGATCGCCAGGATCAGCGCGAACGTCGACCCCGGCAGCGCCCGGCGGCGTGCGATCTCGACGATCCGATCCATACCCTCTTCCCCTCCCGAGATCGCACCCACCGCGCGGAGTCGCACCGTACGCCCTCGGCGAGGCTTCCGCTACCCTGCGAACCGATGTCGCCCACTGTCGACCCCGTCACCAGCCCGCGGGTTTACCGGCAGATGCTGCTTGACCTGCTTGGCACCGACGACCCCGCGGGTGTCCAGGCCGCGACGACCCGAACGCTGCGCCAGCTCGTCGACGAGGCCGGCGCTGACCTCCGTACGCGGCCCCAGGCACTCGAGTGGTCGGTGCTGGAGTGCATCGGTCACATCTCGGACGCGGAGATCGTCTCGTCGGCCCGGTATCGGTG
>JACDBP010000134.1 GCA_013694835.1 Chloroflexota bacterium | reverse complement strand
CGCTGCACGAGGTAGAGCGCGGCGGCGTCGACGTACACCGCCTCGAAGGCGATGTCAGGGTGCGCCGCCGCCACCGCGGTCGCGACCTCGCGGAAGAACGCGTACGAGGCGAGCACGTTCGCCTTGTCGACACACGTCACGCGCGAGACGCCGTCCGCCGGTGCGCCCGAGCGCGTGGTCGCGACCGCAAACGCCCGCTCCACGATCCGCCGTGTGCCAGCTCGAGTGATGATGCTCGTGTCCGCCGCGACCTCGCCCTCGACGCGGCTGCCACCGTGGCGGGCCGCGTACATGCCCTCGACGTTCTCGCGCACGATCACGTAGTCGATGCCCGGTCCCGGGTCGCGCAGCGGTGTCGGGCACCCGGGGTAGAGCCGGACGGGCCGGATCCCGGCGTAAAGGTCGAGCCCGAAGCGGAGGCGAAACATGGCGTCCGACCCCGCCTCGCGACCGTCCGCGTGCCGCGCATCCGGGAGCCCCGCCGCGCCGAGCAGCATCGCGTCCGCTGCCGCGCAGGCGGCAACCGTCTTGTCGGAGATCGCCGCTCCGGTGCGGCGCCAGGCGCCGGCCCCGATCTCGAATGCCTCGAACCGGAACGCGACGTCTCCGCCGCTGACACGCTCGACATGCTCGAGCACCCGCACCGCCTCGCCGACCACCTCGGGGCCGATCCCGTCGCCCGGAAGCAGCGCGACGCTGTAGGTCATCGTGCCGGGCGGAGGGTCGCAGTGGGGCTACGCGGGCGACCCATCGCGTTCGCCCTCTACCGGGTCAGCGACTCGTGGAAGGCGCGATACTGCTCGACGTACTGCGCAATGCCGTCCCTGATCGAGGCGTAGTGCGGTTCCCAGCCGAGCTGCGAGCGTGCGTTCTCGATCGAGAGCTCGCCCCGCAGCGCGACGACAGGCTTCTCGGCCTCGGAAAGCTCCTCGCCGATCTCCACGTCCGCGCCGGGCACGAGCTCGCGCACGATCTCTGCGACCTCGGTCGTCGTCACCAACTGGCCGCCAGCCGACCCGTAGAAGATCCGGTCGGCGTCGTCGGACGCGTCGAGCATGGCGATCACCAGCCCCGCGATGTCGCGGACGTGCGTGTAGGCGCGCGGGTGGGCGCCTCCAAGCTCGAAATGCGCCGGGTCGCCACGCACGGCATTCTCGACCATCGCCTTGATCGGGCCGACGTACTGGTTCATCCCCAGGCCATACACGGCAGAGGGGCGGATGGTGCGGAAGTCGAGCCCGAGTGCCTGGTTGTACGCGTAGAGCATCGCCTCGGCCGCCGCCTTCGTCGACCCGTAGAAGTCGGTCCCCGGGCCGGCGTCGGCTAGGAGGATCGGATGGTTCCCGTCGATCGGCTGGTACATCACCCGCGGCAGCACGCCGATCGAGGAGAAGTTGACGAGCCGAGGTACGTCGAACGCGATCATCGCCTCGACCAGGTTGATGACGCCGCCGACGTTGACCTGGAACGCCGTCGACCGGTTCGTGGCGAGGTACGCTGGGTCGAGGATCATCCCTGCGTGCACGACCTCGTCGGGCCGGTGGATGCGGAACACGTCGAGCACGCGCGCTTGGTCGCCGATCGACGCGAACTCGACGGGGAGCTGGTCGACCTGCTCGCCGATCGCGAAGCGTGCCTCGGGAACGAACCCGCGGACGTCGAGCACGACGACCTTGCGGCCCGTGTCGAGGAGCGCCCGCACGAGGTGACCACCGATGAACCCTGCGCCGCCGGTGACGAGCGTCGTCCGCTCGCCGACCGGTCGCAGCTCGCGCCCTCGCCCACCGATGTCCACGTCCGGGCGCGCCATGCCTTGCGTGTAGGTCTGCTCGCTCATCCGGTGGGAACCATGGCGTCGATCGGCGACCAGAACACTCGCGTCGCGGAGGGCGTGGTCTCCTTCGGTGCCTCGTGGCTCGCCGTGAGAGCGGTGTTCGAGCGAATCAGCCGATAGGTCTTCCTGGCGGCGGGATGGCCCTTCAGCCAGAGCAAGAAGTCCTGGGCGCCGGTCGTGCCGACGACATCGTCCCGATCGCCGGCGAGGAGGGTGAAACGGACGGACTTCGGGGGCGTGCCGGCGGACCTTCCGGGCACCCTCGCGGTCGGGAAGATGCTCAGCACGCTCCGCGGGACGGGAACGCCCCAGCGGATGGCATGGCCCGCGTAGTAGTTCACGAGGGCACCTCCGAACGAGAACCCGGCGGCAACGACGGGAAGCCCGTCCTGACCTATTCTCCCGAAGCCGATCTGGACGCCACGCCGAAAGCCGTCGACCGCCTGCTGCCAGCTGTCGAGCCCGTCGATCTGGTAACGGGGAAAGACGACGAGGCTGCCGCGTGCGCAGAGGTGGTCGAACCGTGGACGATGCCAGTCGGTCGGCTCGACCGCAGTCCAGCCGTGGGCGAAGAGAACGACGCTCTTGGGGGGAGCGGCCGGTCTCAGCAGCGAGACCTGCGCTCGCCCCGCCCCGAACGGCCCCGTGATCCTGCAGCGCGCGTCCGCCGAAGCGGCGACCGCGCCGAGCAGCGCTATCGCGGAGACACCGACGGCCGCGACGCGTCTCATCCCTGCACGGCGCCGAGCGTGAGCCCGCGCACGAGGTGCCTCTGCACGAGGATTCCGAGCAGAACGGCGGGGACCAGCGAGACGACCGTCAGGGCGCTCGCCTGCCCATACAGGTTGCCCTGGAAGAACGTGATCATCCCGGCTAGAGCGACCGGAACCGTCACCGCCTCGCTGCGGCCGAGCACCTGGGCGAAGAGAAACTCGGTCCATGCGAAGATGAAGGCGAACGCGGCGGCCGAGACGATGCCCGGCGCGGCGAGCGGCCAGGCGATCTTCAGCAGCGCCTGAAGCCGAGAGCAGCCGTCGACGAGCGCGGCCTCCTCGAGCTCGGCCGGCATCTGCCGGAAGTAGGCGTACATCATCCAGACCGTGAACGGCAGCGCGAAGACCGTGTAGAGCAGAATCAGCCCGATCCGGGTGTCGATCAAGGTGACCCCGAACCACTCCTCGGAGTAACGGCTGTAGAGCAAGAAGATAGGGATGATGACCGCGATCGGCGGCATCAGGCGTTGTGAGAGGAACCAGAACGCAAGGTGCTTTCCGCCGGTGCGGAAGCGGGCCATCGAGTAGGCCGCGGTCGTCCCGAGAGCGACCGCAAGCACGGTCGTGACGAGTGCAATGATGAGCGAGTTCTGGAGGCCCTTCCAGCCGTTGAAGCGGTTGAGCGCGTCGGCGAAGTTGACCGACGTGGGGTCTGAGGGGAACCAGACGGGTGGGTCGGAGAGCTGGTCGTCCTGCGACTTGATGGACGTGACCGCCATCCAGTAGAGCGGCAGGAGCAGGAATGCCACGTAGACGCCGATGAAGACGAAGCGCACGACGCCGCCGACCCGGAAGCGGCCGCCGCGGACGACCCGGGTCGCCCCGGCGGCGTCGCGGGACCGTTCGGGGACGCTGGTCACGCGGCCTCTTCCAGGGGCTTCAGCAGCCGACGCACGAGCCAGTACGAGACGAAGGTCAGCATGATCATGAACATCCACGCGCCGGCCGTTCCCTGACCGAGGTGGAAGAACTCGAACCCCTGTTGATAGAGGTAGTAGGACGTCGTGTACGTGTCCGTCCCCGGCCCGCCCCGGGTCAGCGAGAAGATGATGTCGAAGAGTTTTGCGGCGTCGATCAGCCGGAACGTGACGGCGATCAGGACGACCGGCAGGACGAGCGGCAGCGTGACGAAGAGAAACGACTGACGCGGCTTGGCGCCGTCGAGGTCTGCCGCCTCGTAGAGCGTGTCCGGAATGGCGGCCAGCCCGGCGAGGATGATGATGAACATGAACGGGGTCCACTGCCAGACGTCGGCGATGATCAGCACGATGTAGAGCCACGGCGAGTCGTTCGAGAAGTCGATCGTGACCGTGCCGGGCCACACCCAGCTCGCCAGCTGGTTGGCGATGCCGTAGGGGCGGCGGACGAAGAGGTCGAAGAAGCCGCCGACCACGACCGGGCTGATGAAGAGCGGGATCACGAAGAGCGTCATCAGCGCCCGGCGGCCGCGGAACGGGCGAAGCATCGCGAGGGCGAGGAGCATCCCGAGCACGAGCTCGATCGCGACCATCGAGAGCGAGAACCACACGGTGCGCCAGAGTGATGCCCGCCAGACGGGGTCCTTCCAGTTCTCGACGAAGTTGTCGAGCCCGACCCACGGATGCTCGGGCCCGAGGGTGAAGTCGTACTGCACGAACGAGACCCAGAGCGAGAAACCGAGCGGGAAGATCGTGAGGGCGATCACGATCAAGACCGCGGGTGTGACCAGCAGCCAGCGAATGTGGCGGTCCATCCAGGAGGAGACGGCCGAGGGCCGTCTCCTCCCCATGCTTTCGGTGCGTGTCGCCACGCTGCGCCGGCAGCCGCTAGACCTTGATGGCCTGGCCGAGCTTCCGGATGGTGTTCTTGCTGGTGGCGCCCGGGTACTTGAGGAAGTTCGCGTACGAGGCGCGCTGCTTCGCCACACCGAGCTTTCGGGTGATGGAGTCCCATTCGCGGGCGGCCTCGTCGAGCGCCTCCTTGACGTCCTTCCCCGCGTACATCGAGGTCATCGCCCGGTCGAGCGCGTTCGCATAGTCGCCGGCCCCGCTCATGGACAGGTCGAGGACGGCGTCGTTCGCCGCCTCGGCCAGTGTGACGAGGTACTGGTCCGCGCCCTTCCAGAGCTTCTTGTACGCGGGTGACCGGTAATGCGAGATCCGGTACGGGTCACGCAGTGTGTACGGCAGCATCACGCGCTGGAGGGAGATGGACGGGCTCGTCGCCCACTGGTTGTAGAGGTACGCGGCATCCTGATTTTCCGAGGTTGCCATGACGCACTTGATGAAGGCGCCGGCGTGCTCGCCGTTCTGGCCGGGGACACGCGCGTAGCCGACCTTGCCGACGATCTGCGACTTCGGCAGGAACGAGAACGCTTTGTCCCGCTGCGAGATGTTTTCCGAGATACGCCCGGTCGGCGGCCAGGCCATGATCATCGCCGTCTTGCCCTGGAGCCAGAGGCCCCAGCCCGAGACGAAGTCGAGCTTCTCGACGCCCGGCGGCGACGCCTTGTTCTGGAGGAGGATCTGGTTCATCGTCTTGACACCGATGGCGTTCGCGATCTCCGCCTTCATCGTCTGCGGGTTGAAGAAGCGGCCGCCGTTCGCGCGGAACTGCTGGAAGAAATAGAACTGGTTCCCCGGGTTGCCGAGCGCCCGGCCCATGCCGGTGCCGTACACCTTGGGAGCCATCTGATCGGTGATGAACTGGGCGACCTGGTTGAACTCGTCCCAGCTGCGCGGGACCCGCAGGTCTCGCTTGAACTTCGTCTTGTACGCGGCCTTGAGCTTTGCGTTCGCGAAGATGTCCTTGCGGTAGTAGAGCGCCCACACGTCCCCGTCGTCGAAGAAACCCCACGTCTTGCCTTTGTAACGGGCGAGCGCCCGATACAGCGGATGGAGGTCGGCGACCGTCGCCTGGGCCTTGTTCTTCCTCACCAGCGCATCGATCGGGAGGATCACGCCCTGGTCGGCGAAGTCCGGGATCCAGGCCGGGGACACCTCGACCGAGTCGAGGGCGCCGGACTTGGCGAGGTTCTCCGTGATGATCTTCGTGCGGATCTGGGCGAAGGGCGCTTCCGTGAGGTTGGTCTTGATGCCGGTCAGCTTCTCCCAGAGAGGCCCGGAGAAGTTCTTGTCGTCGAGCGCCTGCGGTCCCGCCTCGTTGACGCGACCCATCGAGAAGCCACTGTGTTTCTTTGCCGCCGCGACGGCATTGGCGGCGATGGGGTCGCGAACCGCGCCCACACTTGTCGAGGCCTTGATCGCTGCTGCGGCCTGCTCCGACTGCAGCCACGTCGGGGCGGCGGCGATCGCCGCGGCAGCTAGACCGCTCTTGAGGAGAAAGTCGCGCCGCGCCAGCCGAAGCCCCGAGAGGTAATCCTCCTGGGGGACGTTCGGATCGTGAAATACCTCATCGCTCACGATGCCCTCCTACCTTTCTGATGGCGTGCTGTATGACCGGTGCACCATCATTTCGTGCCTGCCGGTTTCAGTCAAGTCCGCCCCCCGGCCGGCGCGGAGCCAGCAACGGGACCCGAGTGCGTCTCGACGCGATCCTGTCCGACGATTGTCACGCCCCGATCCGAGCACCCGTCTCCGGGTCGAAGAACCGGAGGGCACCGGGCGTCACCGCTATCTCGGCAACCGTCCCCTCCTCGGTCGGCGCATCCGCCGCGAAGCGACCGACGAAAGACGTCCGCCGCGCCGCACGGAGGTGGTCGAGCTCGGTTACGGCGGACTCGTCTACGTCCTTGGCCAGGTCGCGCGTCTCTTCGGTGACGACGGGCGCCGCCTCGACCTCGAAGTGGATCACGACCTCTGACCCGAGCAGCTCCCGCAGCCGAACGAGCCCGCGCAGGCGGCGGTCGGCCGGGGTGGCTGGCGCGAGGGCCGCGTCCTCGAGGTGTTCCGGACGCACGCCAACCACGACGGCCCGGCGTCCCTGCCCGCCGAGCCCACCCGCGAGCTCGGACTCCTGGCCGTCGACTGCGAGCCGCTGGCCGTCTCCGAAAGAGACGGATGTCGCGCCGTCGGTGTGCTCCAGCCGGCCCTCGAAGAAGTTCATGGCCGGGCTGCCGATGAAGCCGGCGACGAAGAGGTTGGCCGGGCGCGTGTAGAGCTCCTGAGGCGGCGACACTTGCTGCAGCTCCCCCTTGCGGAGCACGGCGACGCGCTGACCGAGCGTCATCGCCTCGACCTGGTCGTGAGTGACGTAGATCGTCGTGACGCCGACTTCCTTGTGGAGGAGCCCGATCTCGGCGCGCATCTGGGTGCGGAGCTTGGCGTCGAGGTTCGAGAGGGGCTCGTCCATCAGGAAGGCCTGCGGCTCCCGGATCATGGCGCGACCCATCGCCACGCGCTGCCGCTGGCCACCCGAGAGCTGGCGCGGTCTCCGGGAAAGCTGTTCTTCGAGCTCCAGCAGCCGCGCGATGCGATTGACGCGCTGATCGATCTCGGCCTTCGCGAGCTTCCGCAGCTTCAGCGGGAAGGCGAGATTCTCGTAGATCGACTTGTGAGGGTAGAGAGCGTAGTTCTGGAACACCATCGCGACGTCCCGGTCGCGGGGCGGCAGTCCGTTGACGAGCTCGTCACCGATCCGAATCTCACCCTCGGTGATCTGCTCGAGTCCCGCGACCATGCGCAGCGCGGTCGTCTTCCCGCACCCGGAGGGCCCGACGAAGACCATCAACTCGCCGTCGGGGATCTCGAGCGTCAGCTCCTGCACGGCGACGGTCCCGTCCGGGTACACCTTCCTGACGCGCTCGAACGAGACCTGCCCCACGCGCGCGAACCTATCGGACAGTGTGCCATCCGTCCAGGTTGAATGGCATCCGGTATGACGTATGATCGACCTATGCCCGCTCCCGCCCATCCGGTCGAGGGCGAGCCGGTGAGGGCGCTGTTCGAGCAGGTTGCCCGCGCGCCCCGACTGTCGGACAAGGTCGCGGACAAGATGCTCGAGACGATCCTCTCCAAGCGGCTCGAGGTCGGTGTCCGGCTGCCCTCCGAGCGCGAGCTCGGAGAACAGTTCGGCGTCTCGCGAACCGTCGTCCGTGAAGCCGTCCGCGTCCTCGTCGCCAAGGGCGTGATCGAGGTGCGCTCCGGCAGCGGCCTGCGGGTCGCGGCCGTCGGCTCCTCGGCCGTGAGCGAGTCGATGAGCCTCTTCCTGCGCGCCGGGACGCTCGACTTCGAGAAGGTGCACGAGGTGCGTGTGCTGCTCGAGGTACACATCGCCGGCATCGCTGCCGAGCGCGCGAGCGACCAGGACGTGTCGCTCCTGCGCTCCGTGCACGAGCGGATGCGGCGTGAGGCCGGCGACGTGGAGGCCGCGGCGCGTGACGACCTCGAGTTTCACCGGATGATCGCGCGCGCGACGCAGAACGACCTCTACCTGCTCCTGATGGACTCGATCGGCTCGGCGTTGATCGACATCCGGCGACGGAATCTGGGCTCCGGCTCCTCGCCGATGACACTCGACCAGCACGAGCGCGTGCTCGAGCGCATCGCGGCGCACGACGCCGCCGGTGCACGGTCGGCCATGCAAGCTCACCTCGACGGTGTTGCTCGGTGGTGGCGCGAGCACTCGCGCGCGGATCCGGCCGGCGAGGCGGCACCCGCGTGACGACGCTCCTACGGCGTCTCGACCACGTCGCCATCCTCGTGCGCAGCACGGACGAGGCGCTCCGGTTCTACGAGGGCCACCTCGGACTGCGGTGCCACTCCAGCGAGCTCATCCCCCAGCCGAACGTCAGGCTTACCTACCTCGATGCGGGAAATGCGTGGCTGCAGCTCGTGGAGCCGCTCGACCGGGCCTCGCCGCTCGGGACGTGGCTCGACGAAAACGGCGAAGGGTTGCACCACATTTGCTTCGGGGTCGACGACGTCGAAGCGGCCGCCGCGGCGCTCAGCGATCCCGGTGCGGAGGTGACGCTCGGAAACGGGCGCGGTCGCGTGTCGAGCTTCGTCACGGTCGCCGGCAGTCACGGAGTGCGGCTCGAATGCACGCAGTTTGTGCACGCCGCAGACGTCAGCGACGTCAGCGGCTGGCTCGACGGCGACCGGTCGGACTGAGGGCCCGGCCGTGCCGCGAGCCAGAGCCTCCCCTAACTAGCTGTCGTGACCACAGAGGTGTGAGACACGGCTGATTGGCGGTCGGGCTCCGAGCGAGCTGTGGGGTCGGCGTCGGTTGGACCAGCGGAGGTAGCCGCCGAGCGCGCGGGTGCGGATGCTGCTGGAGGGGTAGCTGCGCGCGTAGGCCCATTCGCGGAGGAGCGTCTGGATGAAGCGCTCCGCCTTGCCGTTGGTGCGTGGGCGGTAGACGCGTGTGTAGCGACGCTCGATCTGGAGCCGGTGCGTCATCTCGAGCCAGACGCGGGAGTGGTAGGCCTTCGCGTTGTCGCTCAGCACGCGCTCGACGACGATGCCCTGCTCGCGATACCAGGCGACGGCCCGCTCGAGGAAGCGGGCGCAGCCCTCGGCGTCCTGGCCGGCGAGGAGCTCGGCGTAGGCGAGTCGCGAGTGGTCGTCGATCGCCACGTGCAGGTGCTGCCAGCCGACACGCCGATTCTGCTGCGGGCGACCGGCCTGCTCGCCAAGCACGCGCTTGCCCGGCTCCCAGAAGCGCCCGAGCTTCTTGGTGTCGACGTGCAGCAGCTCTC
>JACDBP010000120.1 GCA_013694835.1 Chloroflexota bacterium | reverse complement strand
CCGCTGAGCCGCGATTCCCGCTCGGCGACCCCCCCGCTGAGCGGCGATACCCGCTGAGCGCGACCCCCATGAGCGGGACGCCGGCCGAGCGGCGACCCCCCCGCTGAGCGGCGACCCCCCCATGAGCGGGACGCCGGCTGAGGTCCACCAGTCCTCGTTCCGGGGCACAAGCGACTGGATACCGCTGACCGAAGCGTGCTCCCGCGAGGATGAGGACTGGCAAGCCTCGTTTGGTGCCCCAGGGTCGATGTTCGAGCCTGGTCGCCCGATCGGTCCCGGATCGAGGACCGGGAGTCCTCAGCGCGGCGGCTGGGGTCTCCGCGGCGGCACTGGTCGCCCGATCGGTCTCGGATCGAGGACCGGGAGTCCTCAGCGCGGCGGCTGGGGTCTCCGCGGCGCCTCTGGTCGCCGATCGGTCCCGGATCGAGGACCGGGAGTCCTCACGAGGGCGGCTGCGGGCGATGGGCAAGGCTGTCCCGGGGCCACGTTGCGCGCGTGGCGCCCGCACGTTTGCGGCACCACCGACTCAGCCGAGCCCGACAGCGCGTGCCAGCGCGACGAAGATGACGGCAGCGGCGATGCCCAGCAACAGATTGCGCCGCCATGTCACGAACCCAAGGCAGAGCGCGACGGCCACGATCGGAAGTCCCAGCTGCAGGGCCGGCCGTCCGTTCACGTCATCGACGACCACCGCGTTGACCGCCGCCAGCGCTGCAAGACTGGCCGGGCCGACGAGCCGCAGATAGGTCAGGACGGCGTCGGGCAGGCGCTCGATACCGGGCACCAGGAGGGGCAAGGCCCTCGAGGGGTAGGTGACGGCACCCATCAGCAGCGCCAGGACGACCAGGTCCAGGCTCACGGCCGCGTGCCGATCCGAGGGTCGTTGACCGTGGTCCGGGGTACGGGCAGCCGCCGATCGCCGCCATCTGGACGTGGCCCGCCGACCCCCGCCGGCACTAGCACCATCGCTCCGATCGGCGCCAGCACGCCCGCGGCCACGATGCCGACCGCAGGGTCGATGGCGACACCTCCGACCACCGCGATGGCGACGCCCGCAACGGCAGCCACGACGTCGCGCCGATCCGTGATGAGTGCCAGCGCGATGCCTGCCATCGCAGCCGGGAAGACCACGTCGAGGCCAAGGCGCCGCGGATCGGGGATCGCCTGGCCGCCGATGAAGCCGAAGGCGGTCGCCGCGATCCAGGGCAGGCAGATGAGCGATGTGGCGAGCCAGTATCCTCGCCGATCGGCGCGCCCGAGCCGTTGCCAGCGTGGGAGTGCCAGGGCGAAGGTCTCATCGGTCAGGACGTGAGCCATCGCCGCTCGCTCAAGTCGCCGCGTCCGCTGGAGCCAGGGTGCGAGCGCAGCGGAGTAGAGCAGATGACGGGCGTTCAGCAGTGCCGTGAAGCCGACGATGGCCAACCATGGCACGCCCTGGGCGACGAGTCCGACGGCGGCGAACTGCGAGGCGCCGGCGAGGACGAAGATGCTCATCGCCAGCGACTCCACGAGCGAGAATCCCGCCTCGCGAGCGGCCAGCCCGTAGACCACGCCGAAACCGAGCGCCGAGGCGGTCATCGCGAGGGCGTCCAGGGCGAGCCGCCGGAGCGTCGCGTCCTCCGGGGCCCCGGGCTCGACAACCACGGGGTTCTGCGTCAAGTGCCTCGCCTGCGTAACCCGTCTACCTTGCCTCGCAGGTTACCACGCGGGCCGCGTAGAGATCGCCTCGGTGTCACCCTGCGCTGTGTCTGATGGCTCGGCTCCTAGACCGGTACCAGCACGCTCTGGGTGTGGCCTCCATGCGTTCTTGCGGCCGTCGCCCCCATGACCGCACGCGTCCGGGAGAAAGCGCTGCCTACTCGAGCCTCGGATGCGAGTCATTGGCGGCTGAGACCCGACGGTCAGGCGCCGGCATCAGCAGGCTGCGTGAGCTCGATGGGGGTCAGTGGTGCCGAGCTCGGAGGTGGCCGCGGCACTCGTTGGTCCCCGTGCTCGAGGACGATAACGCGGCGGCACCCGCAGTGGAACCCGCGTCGGTCTGATCCAGACTCACGCGTGGCCCGACGATGATTCGGTGGGCCGCCTCGTCTCCGAAGCGCGACGTCAGGGGAGCGTGGCCTGGTACGCCCTGATCTGCGGATGGGGCGACGACATCGCGAAACCGTAGACCAGGTCAGCCGGCTGCACGAAGAACATGTGAGT
>JACDBP010000119.1 GCA_013694835.1 Chloroflexota bacterium | reverse complement strand
GGATATGGGTCTTGCGGTACTTGCCGAGGTACGACCCGTCGGCATCGATCACCGCGGCCGTGTTGTAGTAGATGCCGGCGGCCTGATCGTCCTCCTCGTACATCGGCACCACGAGGACCATGCCCGTCTGCCTCGCCAGGTCCTGCATCCGCTTAACGGTCGGGCCGTCAGGGATCTTCTCCGTGTACGAGTAGTACTGGGGATCTTGCACCTGGCAGAAGTAGGGGCCATAGAACAGCTCTTGGAAGAGCATCACCTGGGCGCCCTGCTTCGAAGCCTCGTGGGCGTAGCCCTCGTGCTTCTGGATCATCGATTCCTTGTCGCCCGTCCACTCCGCCTGGAGCAGCGCGCCACGCACGATCCGTGCCATCCCTCGACCTCCACTCGGCCCCGCGGCGAGGCCGCTGTCCTCCTCCGATGTCGAGTTCTGAGCTTACACCGCGTCCCGAGGCGAGTGGCCGGGGGGCCCCCTGGATGAGGCCGATGCCACGCCGGCCGAGCCAGGCGCGCCGCGTACCCGTGCCATTCGTATCTCCAGGGGAGCCACGGCCAGAACGCCGCCGCCGGAGCGCTTGTCAGGCCACCAACCGTCCCCATTCGTCTCCACCGACCCTGCGATCCACAAGCCGATGTCCCGTTCAGGCTTGTTCGGCGTGCTGGCGAGCAGCTACGAGTGGGGCTGGTGCGCGAACCATGAGCCCCTCTTGCGCGGTCCCTGGTCGCCGCCATGCGAAGAGGCGCGTAGCCGCCACGTCGCACCAGACGAGTCCGGGCTCAGCGGGCGGTTCCGCGCCGTCGGTCAGCGCACGGACCCATGCGTGCGACGAACCCGGGAACCGGGATCCGAAGAGCTCCGGATAGTTCGCGACGACCGCCCGGTTGCGCTTCGTCGCACGCACCACCCAGCAGGTCGAGACCGTGTACAGGCCGCCGTCCCGGCTCACTGCGAACGCCTCGGCCTCTGCACGCTTCCGGTCCGTCGAGCGCATCCCCGCCCCGAAGTCATCCGGCCGGTTCCAGCACTCGACCTGGACCAGCCGGCGGCGACGGTCGTCGCGGAGCCCGACGTCCGTGGACCTCGTTGGATCGGACGGTCGGGTCGGCAGCTCGAAGTGGCCGGTGTAGCCGGCCTCGCGACCGAGTCTGATGACCAGCTCCTGCATCGCCAGGTGGCCGGCGTCCACAGGCGGCTGGATCGGATCCTGCCCCAGATCGACTCGAAGCGGGCGCTCCAGCACCGTGGCGACCCGCTGCCAGGCGTCCATCGACAGCGTGCCACCTCGCCCGAGCTCTACCAGGCTGATGGCCGACTGGGAGAGCTGGCAGCGGTCACCGAGCTGCCGTTGCGTCCACCGCCGCGTCCTCCGCGACGCACGCACCAGCCGACCGAGCCTCGCGAGTTGCTCGGCGTTCGCCCGCTCGGCCTCGGCAGCGAGCGCGGGACGCCGACGTCGTGGCATGCCGTGATCTTGCCCGCCGGCGCTTCACCCCGGCTTATCCGGACCGACTGGTCCGCGACAACACCGCGAACGTGGCGTAGGCTCGGTGCCCAGCACGATCACCGAGCAGGGCAAGGAGGCCCTGCGCGACGACGACCGACCCGGGCACGGTCCCAGCGGCCGCGATCGCGAGCGGCGGGTCGACGAGGGCGGTCACGGCGGTCTCGGCCGGCCGCGCCTTTCCGGCGTAGAGTCACGGCATGCACATGCGGCGCATGCCCGCGTTCCTGCTGGCCATCGCGATGCTCATGGGTGGCGGCGCCTCGGCGCTTGGCTATGTCGACCCCGGCACGATGCGGTCGGGCAGCGAGCTCCAGGCAGGGACCCTCGACCGCACCAGCATCGCGGTCCGCGCTACGTACGACGTCAAGCTGACACTGCGCTACGAGGCAGGCACGTTCAGCGCCGACTCGACGATGCGGATCACGAACGAATCGGGCGTCTCGATCGACCGCCTGGAGCTCAACACCATCTCCGCCAATCTCGGCCGGATGCGCGTCAGGACCGCGACGGTCGACGGATCCCGGGTGACCCCGCGCGTCGAGGACATGACCCTGCACGTGCCGCTGGGCGGCGTCCTCCCGAATGGCGCGAGCGCGACGGTGCGCCTGGTGTTCGACGCGACCCTTCGGTCCGGCACGGCGGGATCGGACTGGCTCTTCACGCGCAACACCGGCATCATCACGATGTATCGCTGGCTTCCCTGGATCAGCCGCGAGCGCCCATTCGCTCGTCCGAGCTTCGGCTTCCCGTTCATGACCCGGGTCAGCCCGAAGGTCACTCTCCAGGTCACGACGGACCGCTCGATGAAGATCGCCACTGGCGGCCGGCGAACATCCGTCACCGGATTGAGTCAGACGTTCGTCGCCCAGAACGTGCGCGACATGAACATCGCCGCGAGCCCGTGGTTCCAGGTGCTGACGGGCACCGTCAACGGGCACACCGTCCAGGTCTTCCACCGGCCCGGCGGTCCGGGGCAGGCGATGCTGGACCAGGCCAAGGCCGCTCTCACCAGGGTCGAGGCACGGCTCGGGACATACCCGTGGCCCGTCCTGACGATCGCCAACTCATCGTCGCGCGACTACGGTGCTGCATCCCCCGGATCGATCTGGCTACCGACCGGCGTCGACACCTCCTCGCTGGCCTATCTCATGACCCACGAGGTCGCCCACCAGTGGTTCTTCGGGGTCGTCGGCAATGACCTTGCGAAGTACCCGTTCGCCCACGAAGGGACGTCCGAATTCATGGCCCGCCACTTGCTGGGGCTCCAGCGCGCCAGCCGCTGCCCGACGTCGCGGCTGGACCTGACCATCTACCAGTACACATCGAATTGCTTCTACGAGACCGTGTACGTCCAGGGCTCGCTCTTCCTCGACACCATCCGCCGGCGGATGGGCGACTCGGCATTCTGGCGGGGCGTGCGCCTCTACATGACCGAGCGGCGGTTCGCCTTCGGCAGCAGCAAGGTGTTCCTGGACACCCTGGACCGGGCGACGCCGTTGGATCTCCGATCGCTCTTCGACACCCGGTTCCCGAGCTACTACTGATCCCGAGGGAGGCCGCT
>JACDBP010000114.1 GCA_013694835.1 Chloroflexota bacterium | reverse complement strand
GCGGCAGGCACTTCGAGCGTCGCCAGGCGTCCTGACCGCACCTGGCCCCTGACTGGCCCGCCGCCGTCGTGCAGGAACCCTTGTCCTTTCAGGGCATCGCGTTTATGGCCATGACTCGCATGGTCGCTGCCACCGCTGGCTGATCCGATCCCGGAAGCCCGCTGTCTGAGGTCGTTGAAATCTCGGGAAGGGTCCGGCGCCTGCATGACCGCAGCCACGGGAGCGGGTGTAGAGGGGGTTCGCGATGGCGTCGCCGTCGGCGTGGCGGTCGGTGCCGGCAGCGTCCGCACGGGCGAGAAGGCCTAGCCCGGCACCGTAGGACCGATGGAAAGTCCATCTCTTGCCCGGCCAGCGCAGACGGACATGACAGACTCCGCGCCGTGAGCATGCTCGAGATGACCGCCGTAGTGCTCGCGGGCGTCGCAGCGGGCGCCGTCAACACCATCGTGGGCTCTGGCTCGCTCATCACCTTTCCGACGCTGCTCGCTGTCGGTTACTCGCCACTGGTGGCGAACGTCTCCAACACCATCGGTCTCGTGCCCGGATCGCTCAGCGGTGTGGTCGGCTACCGTCGGGAGATGGTCGGCCAGCGCCGGCGTGCTGTACCGCTCCTCGTCGCCGCAGGTCTTGGCGGGCTGACCGGTGGGCTGTTGCTCCTCGTCCTGCCTGCCGAAGCGTTCACGCGGATCGTGCCCGTCCTCATCCTGGTGGCCTGCGGCCTGGTGATCGTCCAGCCACGGCTCTCACGCTGGGTCGCCGAGCGACGCCGCGAGGCCGGCCGCGACGAGACGCACGGGGGGCCGGTGCTCGCCCTGGGTGTCTACCTGACCGGCATTTACGGCGGCTATTTCGGGGCGGCCCAGGGCGTCATCCTCATCGCCCTGCTTTCGATCCTCATCGCAGACGACCTCCAGCGACTCAACGGGCTGAAGAACGCTTTGGCGATGGTCATCAATGCCATCGCCGCCGTGCTGTTCATCGCGGTCGCCCCCGTCGCCTGGCTGCCGGCACTCCTGATCGCCGTCGGCTCGACGGTCGGCGGGCAGATCGGCGCGACGGTCGGGCGCCGCCTGTCGCCGCTCATCCTCCGCGCGGTGATCGTCGTGATCGGGGTAGCGGTGGCACTGAAGCTGCTGATCGGTTGACGTACCGTCCCCCCGCGGCCAGCGTCAGCGTGGCGAAGCCTCCCGCGCCAGCAGGCGCTCGAAGACCGGTTCGAGGACCGCTTCGCCATCGTCGGCGGCGACCGCTCGCTCCAGCCGGATCACGGCCCGCCGGCCGTGGATCTCGAGCGTGCCGATCTGGTTGTCGAACGACAGCGGCTCCATGGCCCGCCAGCGGAACGGCGGTGGCGGCACGCCGGCCGAGCGGGCAAGTGCGCGCCCGATCACCTCGCCCAGCCTTGACGCGCCGATGCGCTGCGCGCGCCGCTGGCCGGCGCCGAGGGAGTTCCGGAACGGGGAGCAGACGGCCTGGTAGATGCGGCTCGTCGCATCGGTGCCCGGCGGGAAGCGGACTCGCGCGAGGTAGGCGTGGTGCACATCCCCCGACAGGAGGATGACGCTTGCCGGCGCACGGCCTCGCTCGCCTCGGGCGACGGAACGGAGCAGCGCCGCGAACCGCTCGAATGACGTGCGGAACGCAGCCCAATGCTCCAGATCGATGGCGCGCCGGATGCCCTCGCCGATGCGGCTGAAGCGGCGACCCCAGGCTCCGTCGCAGACCGCCTCGTTCCATGCCTGGAGATGGTGCATCCCCGGAGCGAGCAGGTAGGGGACCGAGGTGCCGAGCAGTAGGTGGTCGAAGTCGCCGGCGACGCTCTCCTCGACCCATGCCCATTCCTCGGCGTCCACCATCTCGCGAGTGCCGTCGCCGAAGACACGCGCGGCGCGACCGTCGAGCATCACCAGGCGCGTTCTGCCAAGGTCGCGGTGGAACGCCCATCTCGCGCCGGCGCTCTCGCGATCTGCCAGATAGGCGAAACGGCGCAGCAACGGGCCGGCGTCGTCGGCGGCACGGACACGCTCGAGGAGCGGATCGGCGTCCAGCTCGTCAGGCGACAGGTTGCCGAGGTGCTGGTAGATCCAATACGACATGAAGGCGCCGACGATGCGATCGTTCCACCAGGGGAGGCGGCGCATCTCCTCGATCCACGACCCGGAGATGTTCCAGTCGTCGTTCACCTCGTGGTCGTCGAACATCATCGATGTCGAGACGGTCGAGAGCAGCCAGCGGACCTGCGGCTCGAGCCACGATTCGCGATAGAGGCACGCGTACTCCTGGAAGTCGGCGATCCCGCTGCCGGGCGGCTGGGCGATGTCCCGCCGCGCCGCGATGTAGTCCCGGGTCGCCGCCGGCACATCGTCGGCGTAGACCTGATCGCCGAGGAGCAGCAGGGCCTGGGGGCGCTGCTGGTCGGGATCGGCCAACAACCGGCGGGTGTAGGCGGTGAGGGCGTCGAGCCCCCGCCCACGCCGGTCCACGAGACGTGTCAGCGAGTAGGGTGCCGTGTGCGGTGCGCTGACGCGGCAGCTGCCAAAGGCGATCCGAAGCGGCACACGAGCGTCGATCGGGGCGATGACGCTCGGCGGCAGGGAGGTCTCGGCTTCCGGCCAGACGAGGTCACCGTCGAGCCGGACGGCGTACTCGTATCGTCGTCCGGGCTCCAGCCCGCGCAGCGGCAGGATCGCGTAGTGATGTCCTTCGACGTGGAACGTGCGTACGCGCTGGTCGAGCACCTCGACCTCGCAGGCAGCATCGGTCTCGACCCAGACCGACGCCTCACGCTCCGAGAGGAAGCGCAGGAGCGGCCCCAGCACCAGGTTCGGCACCGCGGGAGCCTAGCAGCGGAGTACGGTCGGCCGGTGGCCGGTTTCGTCCCCCGGCCGGGCCAGCCCGCCTTGTCAGCTCAGCCTCTGGCGCCGTCACCTTCCAGTCGCCGAGCGACCTTCGAGAACAATCCCCCCAGCACTCGCGCGGTCGTCGGGAAGGCATGGAT
>JACDBP010000099.1 GCA_013694835.1 Chloroflexota bacterium | reverse complement strand
GCCACCACGATGACCGCCACGGCCAGCGCCCCCAGCCCGCCGAGCGCCCAGACGGGGCGCCGATCGTGCCGCTCAACCGGCCTCCCGCCGAGCCAGCGCCCGATCACGGTCCGGCCTCGGACCGGCTCAGCATCTGGGAGTCGCGCAAGCAACTCGCCGATCGCCACTGGGATGGGGCCTCCCACCGGCTCACCGAGCACAGCGCGCAGCTCTCGCTCGAATCGGTCGGTTCGTGGGTCGGTCATCGGAGGGCCTCCGCGGTCGTTCGTTCAGCGGCGTCGTAGGCCGCGCGCAGGGCACGCAGGGCGCGATGGAGTCGGGATTTGACGGTGCCGATGCGGCTACCGGTCCGGTCGGCGATGTCCTCGATGGTCAGGTCGGCGAAGAAGCGCAGGACGAGCACCAGGCGGTCGTCGGGCGTCAACTGCACGAGCGCTCGCCGCAGGGCATCGCGTTCTCCGGAGCGACCGATCTCATCGGGACCGGCACGCTCCGGCATCACGTCCACGAGCACCTCGCGGCCCCGCCGCCGAAGCCGCTGACGGCACTCGTTCACGACGATGCGATAGAACCAGGCGGCGGCGTGCTCGGGCTGGCGCAGCGATGGCCAGTGGTGCCAGGCCTTGATGAGTGCCTCCTGTAGTGCGTCCTGCGCTTCCACCCGGTCCCGGAGCACCGAGCACGCCAGCCGGTAGGCACCGTCCGACTCCTCGGCAAGGACGCGTTGGAACGCTCGGGCGCGATCGACGGGAAGCCCTGCGGCGATGGTGGTCTGCTCCGTCACTGCTGCCTCGTCCTGTCCGGTGGCCGCGGTATCGTTCTGATGCACGCTGGGAACGAAACGTTCGAATTCGAAGGATGGATGGAGGGCACATGGACCGTGCAGGGTTCCAGGCCTGGCTCGACCGCTATGTCGAAGCCTGGCGCACCTACGACCCCGAGACGATCGCCTCACTCTTCACGGAGGATGCCCGCTACTCCTACCACCCGTACGACGAGGACGTCGTTGGCAAGGACGCCATCGTCAAGGACTGGTTGCAGGACCCGGATACGGCCGGCTCGTGGGAGGCACGCTACGAGCCATGGGCACTCGAGGGCGACCGCGGCGTTGCCATCGGCCGATCGCGCTACCTGGAGGGATTCGGCCAGCAGCCGACGGAGTACGCCAACGTGTACCTCGTGACGTTCGCGGAGGACGGGCGCGCGCGAGAGTTTCGTGAGTACTTCATGGAGGCTCGCGAAGGCTTCCGCAAGCGCCGGCAGGAGGAGATCGCGGAGGCGGTCGAGCAGGCCAGGTCCGAGTGGCAGCAGCAGAGCGAGCGCGCCACCCTGGCCGGTGAGCTTGCCGAGACCAAGGTGCAGGGCTGAACGCCCGGCTGCCCGCGTCGTCGGCGGGCGCCAGGGCGCCATCGGTCGCGCGGACCATCCTGCTCGTGGAGGACGAGCCGACGCTCCGCGAGACGCTGGCGTACAACCTGGAGCAGGACGGCTACCGGGTGATCACCGCCGCCGACGGCCGCGAGGCCCTTGAGCGGTTGCGCGCGATCCCGCCCGATCTGCTGGTTCTCGACCTGATGCTTCCCGAGTTGTCGGGCATGGAGGTCTGCCGGATCGTCCGCCAGGAGTCCGATGTCCCGATCCTGATGTTGACGGCGAGGGATTCGGAGATCGACAAGGTCGTCGGGCTGGAGGTGGGCGCCGACGACTACGTGACGAAGCCGTTCAGCCTGCGGGAGCTCCAGGCGCGCATCCGGGCGCTGCTGCGGCGCAGCACCTCGAGCGGGCCGACCGAGAGCGACTCGGCCTCCGTGCAGCTGGGTGACGTCGACGTGGATCTGGCCGGCCACCAGGTCCTGCGGGATGGCGTGCCGCTGCCGATCAAGCCGAAGGCGTTCGAGCTCCTCGCCTTCCTGCTGCGCCACCCTGGGCAGGTATTCAGCCGCGAGCAGCTCCTGCAGGACGTGTGGGGTTACGACTATGCCGGTGAGACGCGCACCGTCGACGTCCACGTCCATGCGCTGCGGGCGCTGCTGGAACCGGACTCCTCTGAGCCGGTCTACCTGCAGACCGTGCGTGGCGTGGGGTACGTGCTGCGCCGGCCCGCGGGGTAGGCGCCGACTCGGTGCATAAGGCCCGGACCCTAGCCGTTGCGGAGGGTGCTCGGGTCGATCGGACCATCGTTCCCACGAGCGTGGCCGGTCGACCCAGCGGATGCGTCGGGCCTACGCGCTGCCGGTCTCCCAGATCGGATGGTCGACCGGTTTCGACTCGGGGGAGCCCTTCTCGCGCAGGAAGACCGAAAGTACGACCAGGACACCGATGGACAGGAACTCGCTCTGCCAGTTCTGGAGCGACTCGAACCAGAAGCGGTTGGTCCCGACGTACGCGAGGGCCGTCACCGGTTCCTCGCCATGGGCAAGCTGCTGCTCGCTGTACTCGGTCGCCCCGCCCAGCGCATGCAGCCAGAAGGAGAGCAGGAACAGTCCGAACAGGGTGATCGTCAGCGAGTGCTCGTAGACCTTCAGGACCAACCCGCCCTTCCTGACCGGCCACGGCGCGCCCTTCCTCCTGGGGTTCGGCTCAGCGTCGACCGCCTCGTCGCCCTCGAGCTTCTTCGACTCGGGCGAGCCCTTCTGGCGCAGTTTCACCGTGAGCAGCACGAAGGCCCCTATCTGCAGGAACTCGCTCTCCCAGTTTTCGAAGACGGCCTCGATGAAGTGCCCGCTACCGAGGTATTCGCCGAGGGGCTGCGCCTCCTGGCCGTGCTCCTGGCGGTCCTGGTTGCTCTCCGCGAGCCCCACGACGATCTGGCCGCCCAGGATCAGGAAGAACGCCCCGAACATCACCAGGGACAAGCTGTTCTCTCGCAGGAACCGCCGCATGCCGCCTCCTCAGATGCCGAACGATCGACCGACGGCAGGGCGCCGATCCTGCTTCAGAGTCTCCCGATCGAGCGGAACAGGGCCGATGCGCAGCGCGGCCGGAGTGGTTCAGGTTCCTTGCGGATCCGGCCTGGACCTAGACTCGATGGGTGACGCCCGAACTGATCGTCATCGTGATCGTCCTCGGGACGACGGCCGCCGTGGGAGTCATCGCGTCCATCAACCGCCAGCGTGCTCTCGACCGTGTCCGCGAAGCACTTCGTGCGGCGCCCGGAGCCGACCTCGGCCCGGCCATCCGCGACACCATGGAGAAGGTCGCCGACGCTGAGGTGCGGGCCGAGCGGCGGGCAAACGACCTGGCGCAACTCGCCGACCTGCTCGGGGTGGGCGTGGTCCGGGTCGACGACCGGATGATCGTCCGGCTCGCCAACCGCGCCGCACACGTCTTCCTCGGGCGGCGGTCAGGCGGGCTGATCGACCTCTCAGCGATGGAGGCATTCGTCGATGCGCGCATCGAGTCGCTGGTCCGCACCGCTCGGGAAGTTGGTGCGGCCAGCGGGGAGCTCACCCTCCGCGAGGCCAGGGAACGCATCGTCGCCGTCCGGGCACGGCGCTCGCAGGTCGACGGGATCTGGGTCGTCATGGAGGATGTGACCGAGCTGCGGCGCCTGCAGCGGATCCGGGCGGAGTTCATCGACAACCTCTCGCACGAGCTCCGGACACCGCTCACGACGGTCCGCCTGCTGACCGAGACCGTGCTGCGCGACGTCGAGACGATGGACGTCTCGCCGCGCCTGCGGGACATGGTGCAGAAGATCGACGTCGAGACCGGGCACCTGGCGCAGATGGTGAGCGAGCTGCTCG
>JACDBP010000089.1 GCA_013694835.1 Chloroflexota bacterium | reverse complement strand
GAGCTGCCCACGACCAGCCGCTCGGCCCTGATCGACGTGGGGTTCGACATCGTGGAAGGCCGCCGGCCCTCGTTCCTGCTCGACGGGCGACTGCTCGTGACCGGGGAGATCGACCGGACCAGCGGCTTCGAACCCGGGTTCCCGTACCAGGAGGCCTGGGCCGATGAGCAGTGGCAGCGTGACCCGCTCGTGCTCGACGACCAGGCCATCATCCTCCACGTGCGTGACCGGGGCCTGGTCGTCATGACCGGCTGCGGCCACGCGGGGATCATCAACACGGTCCGCTACGCGCAGCGGCTCACGGGTGTCGAGCGGATCCACGCCGTCATCGGCGGGTTCCACCTCAACGGGCCGCTCTACGAGGCGCTCATCCCTGCGACCTGCGACGCACTGGAGCTTCTGGCGCCTGACGTGCTCGTGCCGTCCCACTGCACCGGCTGGCGGGCGATGCATCGACTGGGCGCGCGATTTCCCGACGCGTTCATCCCGAGCTCGGTCGGCACGCGCATCCAGCTGCAGGCCCCCGCTCCGGAAACGGCCGCCATGGTGGCCAGCGGTGAGAAGGCGGGGATCACGGTCGCATGAGCGTCTTCAGCGAGAAGGAGATCGAGTATCTGCGCAGCCAGCAGTTGGGACGTCTGGCCACGGTCGATGCAAATGGCGAGCTGCACGTGATGCCGGTCGGCTTCCACTACGACGAGACGGACGACACGATCGTGATCGGCGGGCCGACCCTTCGCCAGACGCGCAAGTACCGCGACGCGACTGAGCGAGGCCGCGTCGCCTTCGTGGTCGACGACGTGCCACCGCCCTGGCAGCCGCGAGGGATCGAGGTTCGAGGCCAGGCTCGCGCCGCGGACCGGGGCGGAAAGCTGATCCACCCGGACTTCCCCGCGGCTTGCCTCCGGATCACCCCGCACAAGGTGGTGTCATGGGGCGTCGACGGCCCACGGGACCGGGATGACCCGAGGCAGCGGCGTGCCCGGTCGGTGCGGGACGCCTCCGCCTGAGGGGAAGGGTTCCTGAGCCTGCCGGGCGCCCAGGAGGGGGCCGCGGGGATGCCTGAGGAACCATGCGACGGGGCGGTTCGTCTCGGCGTGGACACCCGGCCGGTGATCCTCCCAGAAGAGCCACCTCCTCCTCCCCATTCCGACAAGGAGCACCCATTGCATCCGACCGCGCTCGTCCGCGACAGCCGCTCGCGGCTCATCCTCGCCATCTCCCTGACCCTCGCGGTGCTCGCCGTGTCCGGCGCCGCGACCGCGCTGGCCGCGGGGCCACCCGGCCGTGGCCACAACGGCTCCACGGTCAGTGATCCGGGCACCACCATCGATCCCAGCCAGCCGGCGACGGACCCCGTGGCCACCGACCCGAACACCAGCGTCAGTGGCTGCCCGAGCACCGTCGATCCCACCGGGGGCGCGCTGCGCGTGGCGCCCGAGCCCGGCATCCTCGACCCCATCCGGGCCGGGGTCGACCACTACGTCGTCAGCGGGGACGGGACCTCGGTCGACGTCTACTTCTGGGGCGGCGTGGACGCCTGCTACGGCCTCGCAGACGCGCAGGCCCTGTGGCGCCGCGACGGCACCCTGGACATCCAGATCCTCGAGGGCCGGCGGCCTGGCGTCGACCAGCCGTGCATCGACATCGCGCTGCTCAAGGTCGTCACGGTGCAGCTGGCCTCGGACCTTCCCCTCCCCCTCGACCAGTAGCCGATCCCACTCCCGATCCCGAAACGGGCCGCCGAAGACGACGGCCCGTTTCCAGGGCCCTCACTGCTGGGTGGGTGGCCGCGGCCGCGGCGTCCGCTCCAGGCAGGACAGGCTCGATCAGTCCTTCCCTCGCGGTCAGCCGCGCGGCGCAGCCCTCGGCGGCGCCGTCGAGGACCGCACGGCAAGATGGGTCGGCAGAGTGACGAAGTCGGGATGCGCCTCACCGGCGAGCAGGGCCACGAGGAGCTCACCCGCCTTGAGGCCTTTGTTCAGGTGCGGCTCGTGCACCGTCGTCAGCGGGGGGTCCGTCCGGGCGGCTTCCGGGATATCGTCAAAGCCGACGATGGAGACGTCCGCGGGCACGCTGAGTCCCGCTCGGCGCACCGCCTCGAGGGCGCCGATGCCGAGCGTGTCGCTCATGGCCAGCAACGCGGTCGGCCGCGGCTCGGTGTTCAGCAGCTGCTCGGCCCCGATGCACCCCTCCTCGATGCTGTTCTCGGCGCACTCGTACACCGGGATCCCGTCCCAGTCCAGGCCGGCGCCCACGATGGCGGCCTGGTAGCCACGCAGCCGCGCTCGGGTGACCGGGTATGAGGCGCTCGCGACCCGGTTGGCGTCGGCCGGTCCGCTGCGCACCGCGGGTGTCAGCTCGAGCGAAAGGATGCCGAGCCGACGATGTCCCAGGCCAAGGAGGTGCTCCGCCACCGTCCGGGCTCCGGCCGTGTCGTCGATGGCGACGCCGGGCGCATCGGTGAGCCCTGGCATGTCGACTGTCACGATCGGCAACCGCCGCTCGAGGGCCGCCGCCAGGAGCGGGTCGTCCGGCGACATCGAGTAGATGACGAAACCATCGACGGCAGCTCGCCTCGGCGCTTCAAGGTCGCGCTCCGTGCGCGGCGACCCGGGCACGAGCAGAAGGCCCAGGCCCGCCGCCTCCGTGGCGGTGGCGATGCCGCTCAGGAGCTCCACTGCCACGGGGTCTTTGAAGGCATACGAGAGCCTGTCCGCGTAGAGCACCCCGATCGCCCCGGCACGGCCACGCCGGAGGCCGCGCGCCATCGGGTTCGGGCCCGGATACCCCAGGGATCGGGCCGTTACGAGCACTCGCTCGCGCAGTGCCGGGGAGAGCTGGTCCGGACGGTTGTAGGCGTTGGAGACCGTGGCCGCGGTCACGCCCAGTGCTTCGGCCACGTCCTTCAGGCTCGGACGGCGTGCCTCGAACGGGCGCTTGACAGCCATGCTGGCGATGGTACCATCTTGATCGATCAAGACTTAATCGATTAAGCCATCTTGGCGCACAGGAGGGCCGGCCCCCGATGGACACTCCCGTCGTTCTCGGTGGTTCCCCGCTCGGCCGGCTCCCGGAGAGTCCCTGGCCGCTGGCCGCTGGCCCGGAGCGGGAGCGTCTGGCGCGCGTCGTCGAGAGCGGCGTGTGGGCCTTCGATGGACCGTTCGAGCAGGCCTTCGAGGAAGCGTTCGCGGCCGAGCAGACCGCGCGGTTCGGCCTCTGCGTCGCGAACGGCACGGTCGCCCTTCAACTCGCCCTCGAGGCTCTCGAGATCGGCTTCGGCGACGAGGTGATCGTGCCGGGATTCACCTGGCAGGCGACGGTCGCCGCCGTCCTCGACGTCAATGCGACGCCGGTCCTCGTGGACGTCGAACCCGAGAACTACTGCATCGATCCGCAGGCTGCCGAGGCCGCGGTCACGGATCGCACCCGGGCGATCATCGTCGTGCATCTCTACGACGGCATCGCCGACATGGACCGGATCCTCGAGATCGCCGCGCGCCGCAGGCTCGCGGTCATCGAAGACTGCGCCCACAGCCACGGATCGCGCTGGAATGACCGCGGGGTCGGGTCGCTCGGTGACATCGGCACGTTCAGCTTCCAGTCCAGCAAGTCGCTGACGGCGGGTGAGGGGGGGTTCATCACGACGAGCAGCGCCACGCTGCGCGAGCGGCTCTACAGCCTGCGCAACTGCGGCCGCCGCCGGCCCGGCTCGAGCGATGCCGAGTGGCAGCCGATCCAGAGCGGCAACTACCGGATGAGCGAGTGGCAGTCGGCGGTCCTGCTGTCACAGCTCGAGCACTTTCCCGGACAGCTGGCCACACGGCAGGACGGTGTTCGTTACCTCGATAGCGAGTTGACAACGATCCCGGGCATCTCCACCACCCTTCGCCGGCCACAGGTCACCCGCCAGGGGCTGTACGGGTACGTGCTCCGTTACGACGAGGAGGCTTTCGGAGGGCTTTCGGGCCGGGGCTTCCAGGAGGCGCTGTCGGCTGAGCTCGGCACGACCATCGGCCCCCCGTACGAGCCACTGAATGCATCGCCCCTCTTGCAGCCGCACACGAAGCCCCGCCATCACCTGAACGACGACTACTGGCGCCGCATCGACCCGCGCCAGTACCGGCTGCCGGTGGCTGAACATGCCTACCGCAGCGAGGCTTCGATCATCCCGCACGAGCTCTTGCTCCTGCCGACATCCGAGCTGGCGCTCATCCCGGCGGCCATTCGACGATTGTCGCGCCACGCATCCGCCCTGGCTGACCGCCAGCGATCTTCACGGGCCGTCGCGGCGGCGTCGCCGGCATGAAGCTGGGAGTCTTCACCGTCCTGTTCGAGGATCGACCACTCGAGGCTGCCCTGGACCGGGTGGTTGCGGAGGGGATCGAGTGCGTCGAGATCGGGACCGGTAACTACCCGGGCGAGGCGCACTGCAGACCCCAGGAATTGCTTGCGGACGACCACAGGCTCGCCGCCTTCCGGTCGGCGATCGCCTCGCGCGGGCTCTCCATCAGCGCGCTGTCATGCCATGGGAACCCGCTCCATCCACGCCCGGAGGTGGCCCGCGCCAGCCACGAGACCTTCGTTCGGACCGTGGAGCTGTGCGACCGGCTGGGCGTCGATCGCGTCAATCTCTTCAGCGGCTGCCCCGGCGACTCGGAAACGGCCAGCCACCCGAACTGGGTGACCTGTGCGTGGCCCCCCGACTACGGGGCATTGCTCGACTGGCAGTGGCACGAGAAGGTCCTCCCCTATTGGCGTGAGCAGGCTACCTTCGCGGCCGCGCGTGGCATCCGGCTCGGGTTCGAGATGCATCCGGGTTTCGTCGTCTACAACCCCAGGACACTCCTCCGGCTGCGTGAGGCGTGCGGGGAGAACGTCGGAGCCAACCTCGACCCCAGCCACCTCTTCTGGCAAGGGATCGATCTCGAGGCGGCGATCGCCGAGCTCGGCCGTGAGGGGGCGATCTTCCACACCCACGCCAAGGACACCGCGATCCACGCTCGCAACGCATCGATCAACGGCGTGCTGGATACGGTACCCCTCGACGACGTCGCGAACCGCAGCTGGATCTTCCGGACGGTCGGGTACGGCCACGGCGAGATCGAGTGGCGCCGGATCCTCACGGCGCTTCGACTCGCCGGGTACGACGACGTCCTGTCGGTCGAGCACGAGGACCCCCTGCTGTCCGTCGACGACGGGCTCCGCAAGGGCGTCGCGTTCCTCCGCTCGATCATGCCGGTGGAGCCCGCCGACGTCAGAGGGCAGGCATGAGCCCTGAGCCCCGCGCTCCGAATGCTGCCGGTAACGCGCCGCATCGGCGGGTCCGCGTGGCCGTCATCGGAACGGGCTTCGTCGGACCCCACCACATCGACGCCATTCGCCGGATCGGCCTCGCGGATGTCGTCGCCATCGCGGGCACCGATCCGGCCAGGACGGCCGATCGCGCCGCCGCGCTCGGCATCGACGATTGGACGACGGACACTGCCGTCCTCCTGGCAGACCCGGCCATCGACGTCGTCCACATCTGCACCCCCAACCGCACGCACGTCGCGCTGGCGACGGCCGTGCTCCAGGCGGGCAAGCATGTCGTGGTCGAGAAACCGCTCGCACTCGATCTCGCCGAGGCTCGGTCCCTGGTCGCACTGGCCCGCCGCGTCGACCGCCACGCAGCCGTGACCCTGACCTACCGTGGCTACCCGATGGTCCGGCGTGCGCGCGCACTCGTCGCCGACGGCGTTCTCGGCGACCTGCGTCTCGTCCATGGCGTGTACCTCCAGGACTGGCTCGCGGGACCATCCGATCACAACTGGCGGGTCGACGCGGCCATCGGCGGTGCCTCCGGCGCCGTCGCCGATATCGGCAGCCACTGGTTCGACACGGCCGAATTCATCGCGGGTCGGCGGATCCAGGGCGTCTTCGCCGACCTCGCCACGTTCGTTCCCCGGCGTCGTCGTCCGCTCGCACACGCGTCGGCATTCGGCGGCGCGGCTGGGCCGGTGGAAGACGTCGAAGTCAGCACCGAGGATGCGGCCACGATCCTTGTCCGCTTCGAGGGTGGCGCTCGCGGCGCGTGTGTCATCAGCCAGGTCAGCCCGGGACGCAAGAACGAGCTCACGGTCGAGCTCGCGGGAGCCCGCCGCACGATCAGTTGGAGGCAGGAGGACCCCGAGCTCCTCTGGGTCCGCGGTCGGAAGCGATCGAGCGTCCTCACCCGCGGACCGGATGAGGGCACAGCCGGACCCGGGATCCCGTCGCTGCCGGCAGGACACCCGGAGGGCTGGTCGGATGCCCTGCGGGACCTGCTCAGGCCGTTCTACGCGGCGGTCGCCTCCGGCCGGTCGATCCCGGAGCCCGGCACGGCCGCGTACCCGACGCTCGAACACGGGGCCCGAGGCGTGGCCTTCATCGAAGCAGTCCTGGGCAGCGCGCGAAAAGGGGCCTGGGCATCGATCCCAGGTTCGTCGTGACGGTCGAGTCATGCAGGTCAACAGCAGCATGAGCCAGTCAGGAGCGTGAGCAAGATGTCGCAGCGATGGTCCCCGGTCCTATTCATCATCGTCCTCATCGCGTCGGCGTGCGGAGGCACGAGCGTGACGCCGGTGCCGTCGGCGGCGTCCGGCACGCCGAGCGCTGCCC
>JACDBP010000034.1 GCA_013694835.1 Chloroflexota bacterium | reverse complement strand
CGCCGAGGACGTCGCACCGTGAAGCATCACCATGGGCGGTCCTTCGCCGTCCTCGGTGTAGTGGATGTCGAGGCCGTTGGCTCGAACGTGCGGCATCAGCGGTGTCAGTCTGGCGGTGGAGTCGGTGTCATGCGTCAAGCATGCCGTGGAGCTCGGACGACTCGGCGCGATCGTCCCCTTGCGGGTCGAGCGAGACGCTGGTGAACGAGTTGACCGTGGTGCCCTTCGGCTGCCGGCCTTCCATCGCGGTCACCATCGTCACACCGGTCGCGAAGTTGCCGAGCACCTCGCGAAAGTGCGTCGAATCGATCGTGCGGGGCCGGGTCTCCTGGGTCATGGCCGCGAGTCTACTCTCGGGGTCGTGCCGGGTCCGCGGGCCTGGCCGCCACAGCGATGTGTGCCGAGTTCCCACCAGCCAGGGAACTGGTTCATGGTATCCAGCGATTCGCGGGTCTCAGCCGCCGTTTGAACTGTCAGCGGGGTGGTGATGAGCACGAATCGGACCGGATCGGACGCCACAAGCCTTTCGGTCCGGCCCGATCCAGCTACCAGGAACCAGTTTCATACCTGACAGAAACCCTCGCGAGACAGACAGGAAGCATGGCTTCGGGCACCCTACAGCCTGATGGCCGACGCGATGCCGACCGAGCGCGCCCCGATCCGGGTTCGCCTCGCCGACCCTCAGCAGGACGGCGCCGGCGTGGCCGAGGTCTATCGGCCGGCGATCGAGACCTCGGTCGCCTCGTTCGAGGCGGTCGCGCCCGGTGCCGATGAGATGGCCGAGCGGATCGGCCAGGTCCTCAAGGGCCACCCTTGGCTCGTGGCGGTGGACGGCGCGGAGGTGGTCGGCTACGCCTACGCGAGCCGGCACCACGATCGAGCCGCGTATCGCTGGTCGGTCGAGGTCTCGGCCTACATCCACGCGGCGTGGCAGCGACGCGGCATCGGCCGCCGCTTATACCAGTGGCTGTTCGAGGCGCTCCGAGCGCAGGGCTTCGTCAACGTCTACGCGGGGATGACCCTGCCGAACGAGGGGAGCTTCCGGCTCCATCGATCGTTCGGGATGGAGGAGATCGGTGTCTACCGGGACGTCGGCTACAAGTTCGGTCGCTGGCACGACGTCGCGTGGTACGGCATGCGGCTGCAGGAACCGGCCGACCCGCCCGATGAGCCGGTCCTGCTCCCCGGATTCCTCTCGTCCGCTGCCGGCCAGAACTGGCTCGATAGGATGGCCGCCCCGCGCCCCTAACCCCCCGCGCCAACCGGGCCGGTCGGCGGCTCGAACCCGGGCGGCAGGGTGGGCTTGAACCGAAAGCCGCCAGCCACGCCGGGCTCGGTCAGCTCGTAGGGGTCCAGGATCTGGTCGAGCTCATCCTGCTGGAAGATGCCCTTCTCCAGGATCAGCTCGCGGATGGTCTTGCCGGTCGCGACCGCTTCCTTGGCGATCGCGGCCGCCAGCGCGTAGCCGACGTAGGGCGCGATCGGCGTCGCCATCGCCGACGACTGCTCGAGCAGCTCGCGGTTGCGCTCGACATCGGCCTCGATCCCGGCCACGCACTCCCGCGCGAACACGCGGCAGCCGCTGGTCAGGATCCGCAGTGACTCCAGGGTCTCGTGCGCGATGAGCGGCATCATCACGTTCAGCTCGAGCTGCCCCCGCGAGGCGGCCCAGGCGACCGCCGTGTCGGCGCCGATCACGTGGTAGCAGATCATCGAGAGGTTCTCGACCATCACCGGGTTCACCTTGCCGGGCATGATCGATGACCCTGGCTGCTTCGCCGGCAGGCGGATCTCGGCGAAACCGGTCCGCGGCCCCGACGACATCAGAAGCAGGTCCTCCATGATCTTGGAGAGGTCCACCGCAAGGGCCCGGAGCGAGGCCGAGACGTCCAGCATCGGCGCCATCGACTGGGTGGCATGGACCAGGTTCTCGGCGCCGCGCAGCTGGTAGCCCGTCTGCTCCCCCAGGTACCGGACGACGAGCTCGATGTACTCGGGCTCGGCGTTGAGGCCCGTTCCCACCGCGGTGGCCCCGATGTTCTGCTCCGCGATCCCCTCGGCGGCGGCCAGGATCCGGGCTCGTGCCCGGCGCAACGTGAGCGCGTACGCGGCGAACTCCTGGCCTAGCCGGATCGGCACCGCGTCCTGCATGTGCGTGCGGCCCGACTTGAGCACCCCGTCGAACGCCCGCCCCCGCTCATCGAGCGCCTCCGCCAGCAGGTCAAGCGAGCGCAGGACCTCGCGGATCCGGTCGAGCGTCGCGACGCGCATGGCCGTCGGGAAGGTGTCGTTCGTCGACTGCGCCATGTTCACGTGGTCGTTGGGGCTCACAACCGCGTAGTCGCCCCGCCGACCGGAGCCGACACCACGCTGCCAGAGCAGCTCGATCGCCCGATTCGCGAGCACCTCGTTGGTGTTCATGTTGTGGCTGACACCCGCGCCGGCCTGGAACGGATCGACCCGGAAGGCATCCATCAACCGCGCCTGCTGCTGACGGCCCTCAGGCGATCCGCTTTCCGGCGTCAGCCCCAGGATCTCGTCGGCGGCACGCACGATGGCCTCGAAAAGACCCACCGGCAAGCGCCCCGTGCCGTGGTTCCCACGCGCAGCGGCCTTCTTGACCTGGACCGCCGCGTGCACCAGCGCCGGGTCCGGCCGCCGACCGCTGATCGGGAAGTTCGCGATCGCGCGGGCCGTCTGGACGCCGTAGTACGCGTCCTCGGGGACCTCCAGGAAGCCGAGCGGATCGCGCTCCAGGCGGTAGCCGGGTCGCGGAGTGGGGGCGGAGTCGACCATGCGCGGCGGCACCTCCGGTGTCGGGTCGGGTCCGGCGCGATCGGGCTCGGCGTGCGGCGCGGATGTCACCCGGTCAGTATCGCACCGGCCCGCAGGCGGCAACGCCCGCATCGGC
>JACDBP010000222.1 GCA_013694835.1 Chloroflexota bacterium | reverse complement strand
CCCCATCGGCGACCGGGTGACCGTGGCCGGTGTCGTCACCGCGGAGCCCGGCCGCGTGCTCGGCGATCGCACCCTCGTGATCCAGGATGCGACAGGGGGCGTGGCTGTGGGCATCCCCAGCGGCACGGTGTTGCCAGTGCGTGGAGATGCCGTGGTGGTTCGTGGGGAGCTCGTTGCGCCCTACGGCAACCTGGAGGTCCGGGCGAGCGATCCGGACGATCTCCGGCGCATCGGCAGGGGCACCGTGCCGGTGCCGCTCGCGGTGACCAGCGAACGAGTGGCCGAAGCGCTCGAGGGTCGGCTCGCCCGCATCGAGGGGACGCTGGTCGGCGTCGATGGGTCTTCCTCGGGGAGCCTGACGCTGACGCTGGAAGATGCGCGGGGCGAGGTCAAGGTCTTTGCCTTCGATGGCGCAGGTCTCGATGCCGACCGATATGCCCGTGGTCAGCGAGTCAAGGTGACGGGCGTCGTCGGCCAGCGTGCGAGCGGCGCCGGACGGCCGGATGGTCATCGGCTCTGGCCGCGAGACCCAGCGGACGTGGTCGTCCTTGCGCAGCCGACACCGTCCCCTGTGCCGACTGGCAGCGGCACGCCGACGCCGCGCCCCTCCGGCGGCACGCCGACGCCAGGCCCTTCGGGCGCCTCAGGTACGACGGTCTCGATCGCCGTCGCGCGGTCACGTCCCGGCCAGGACGTGACGGTCGCCGGCACGGTCACGACGCAACCGGGCGTCCTCGACAGTGACGGACGGCGCGTGACGGTGCAGGACACCACGGCCGCCATCCTGGTCCGGCTCGAGACCGGCGGTCCGGCGATCGTCGTCGGCGACCGGATCCGGGTCACGGGGGAGGTCGGCACGTATTACGGGGCGCTGCAGCTGGGGGCCTCCGAGATCGCTTCCGTGATCGGGCATGGCAGCCTGCCGGCACCTGCGGCTCACGCGCGCGGGGCCCTCCCGGCGACGCTCGAGTGGCGCCTGGTCAGGGTCGCCGGCCTCGTCGAATCCGTGCGGCGCGACGGCGACGGGTGGCGCGCGGATCTCGTCCTCGCGGACAGCACCAGGATCCCCGTCGTGGCGCTGCCGCGGGCCGGCATCCCTGTCGCGGGCATCGTCGCCGGCGCATCAGCCACGGTCACCGGGATCGTGCGGCCACCGTATCCGAGCTCCACGGATCGACGCTCAGCGGTGCTGCCGAGGAATGCCCGGGACGTGACGTTCGGTGCGCGGGGCCCCAGCCCATCGGCGGACGAGACGGGCACAGTGCCGAGCCCGGGCGATGGAGCCGGGACGAGCAGTGCGTCCGGCGGTCCCGATGCGAGCCCGGGACCAGGCACCGGAGGGCTCGGGGCCGGTGGTACGAACGTGTTCCTGGCGGACCTGCCAGCCATGATCGGACAGCGCGTGCGCGTCGGTGGCGTGGTCGTCGCCGTCACTGGCACCGAAGCCCGGCTGCGCGACAGCACCGGCGAGGGCAGGCTCCGCTTCGGCCCGGCGGCCGCCTTCGTCGCGGGTACCTTGACCATCGGCGAGGTCGTGAACGCGGCCGGCGTGGTGGTTCGAGAGTCGGACGGGACGGTGCTGCTCCTGGTCGCGTTGGCGGAGGACCTTCAGCGAGCTGGTTCCCTCGGCGCAGGACCGCTCGCTGGCGACCCGACGACAGACCCGTCCGAGGGGTTGGCCACGATGGCCACCGACGCTGGCCTGACACCCGCCGGCGGTGTCGGTTCCGCTGCGCCGACGGCTGGTCTCGGCAACGTGACACTCCTGGCGGCTGCGTCGCTCGGACTCCTCGCCGCGCTGCTGCTCGCGCTGGGAGTCTGGCCGGACGGTCGACGGCGTGCGACTGCCGCCTTCTCCCGGCTCTCGGCACGGCGATCGATGGGGACACCGCCAAGCGCTGCGCCAGGAGTCTGGCCACAGCCTTCTCGGTCCGAGGCGACTCCGTCCGTCGATGCGAGTCAGCCGACATCACAGGGCGGGACTCCGCCCTCACCGGGCTTGATCCCGCCGCCATCGGGTGGCGCCATGGCCCCGCATGGCACGAAGACGTCGGCGGCGGTGTCGAACCCGGTCCCGACCGCCACCGGGACCGCCGCACCGCCGAACTGAAACCGCGCGGGTGTCGAGCGCGAGCCCCTCGTGCGGCCTCGTGCTTGACGCTCGTACGAGAGCGGCCCTATCCTCCGGCGAAGCTTCGGGCGCTGAGCACGAAGCGTGGAGCGAGGATCGGACTTGCCCAACGCGGACCCACGCGTCGCCGTGCCGCAGACGGACCGCCAGTACCACATCGACCTCGGACCGGGTGAGCTGGCCGAGTACATCCTCCTCCCCGGCGACCCGGACCGGACCGCCAAGGTCGCCGCTCGGTTCGAGACCGTGGAATCGCAGCGCCAGCACCGCGAGTTCGCGTCTGCGACGGGCAGCTACCGGGGCAGGCGACTCTCCGTCGTCTCGACCGGGATCGGCACCGACAACGTGGAGATCGTCGTTGCCGAGATCCTGGCGCTCGTCCGGCGGCCGACGTTCATCCGGATCGGTTCATGCGGCGTGCTCCGCGAGGACATCGAGCTCGGCGACCTGGTCATCACCACCGGAGCCGTGCGGCTGGAGTCGACCACGAGCTACTTCGTGCATGACGGATACCCAGCCGTGGCCGACTACGGCGCCGTCGCGGCGCTTCTGGAGGCGGCCCACGCACTCGGCCATACGGCGCATCTGGGCCTGACAGCAACCGCGCCGGGCTTCTACGGCGCCCAGGGCAGGCCCATCCCGCAGCTGCCGATCCGCTATCCGGATCTGGCCGAGGAGATGAAACGGCAGGGCGTCGTGAATTTCGAGATGGAAGCCTCGGCCCTGCTCGTGCTCGCGACGCTCGCAGGATGCCGCGCAGGCGTCGTGTGCACGGCGTACGCTCAACGGCACACGGGCGCCTTCGTGGAGGGCGAGCTCAAGGATCGGGCCGAGGCGGCCTGTATCGACACCGGTCTCGAGGCACTTCGCCTCCTGGCCGTCATGGACGAGGCCACGACCGCAGCGGGTGAGCGCCATTGGCGACCATCCCTCTGGCCCGGGGCCGCGGCCGAATGAAGCAACGCGGCATCCGGGGCGCCGTCCCGGTCCGCACAGGCTCGACCCTCCGGGGTCAAAGGAGGATCAGGTAATGGCTGAGGCCTACTGCGTCAAGGACAAGAAGAAGGTGGAGATCCAGGATCCGCAGCAGATCACGATGAAGAACGGTAAGAACGCCACGAAGGGAACGTGCCCCGAGTGTGGCGGAAACGTCTTCCGCATCGGCGGCTGACGGACCTACCATCCGCCATCGGTCGCAGCGGGCGAGGAGGCCCGTTTCGATCGACGGGCCAGCCTGGCGCACGGCAGCCTGCCGGACGCCGGGTCGATCTTCGACCGACGACTACGGAGCCTCGACCGTCCACACGGTCGGGGCTCCCTGGTTTCTCCCGCTGCCGCATTTGGTACGATCGGCGCGACGGCCACGTGGGAGTCGCCGGCATGGTGGCTGGCGGGCCTTCCGTGCCCACGGTCCCGCTGAACCCCGGCTCGACCGAACCCATGACCACGACCCGCGCCTGCCGGTCAGACGGCACGCGACCGCCCGCACCCCGGAGGTAGCTCGATCAGATGACGACCCGCGTCGGTATCAACGGGTTCGGCCGCATCGGCCGGCAATCCCTCAAGGCCCTCATCGAGCGCGCCCCCGATGTCGAGGTCGTCGCCGTCAACGACCTCGTCGACACCGCGATGAATGCGCTGTTGTTCAAGCACGACTCCACCTATGGCGCGTACGAAGGCACCGTCGAGCACACCGACGACTCATTGGTCATCGACGGTCACGAGATCAAGGTGCTCCAGCTCAAGGACCCGGCGCAGCTGCCGTGGCGCGATCTGGGTGTGGACATCGTGGTCGAGTCGACGGGGCTCTTCACGGATGCCGAGAAGGCCCGGGCGCATCTCGACGCGGGTGCCAGAAAGGTGATCATCAGCGCGCCGGCGACCGGCGAGGACGTGACCATCGTCCTCGGCGTCAACGAGAAGACCTACGACGCCGCGCGCCACCACGTCATCAGCAACGCCAGCTGCACTACCAACTGCCTGGCGACTGCCGCGAAGGTCGTGCAGGAAAGCTTCGGCATCAGCTACGGCCTGATGAACACGATCCACTCGTACACCAACGACCAGCGGATCCTGGACGTGGCCCACAAGGATCCGCGCCGCGCCCGCTCCGCAGGCCAGAACATCATCCCGACCACGACCGGTGCCGCCCGTGCCCTGGCGCTCGTCATCCCGGAGCTCAAGGGCAGGTTCGACGGCTTCAGCCTGCGGGTGCCGACCCCGACCGTGAGCGTCGTCGACTTCACGGCCCAGCTGGAGAAGGACGCGACGGCGGACGCCCTCAACGACGCGTTCCGTGCGGCAGAAGAGGGGCCGCTCAAGGGCATCCTCGGGGTCAGTGACGACCCGCTCGTATCGAGCGACTTCCGCGGCGACAGCCGTTCCTCGATCATCGACAGCGGATCCACGATGGTCATCGGCGACCGGATGGCGAAGGTCATCTCCTGGTATGACAACGAGTGGGGCTACAGCTGCCGCGTGGCCGACCTCGTCGCCTTCGTGGCCCAACGTCTCGAGCCCACGGGCGACGCGCCCGTGAGCCCGCAGCGCGCCGCCGCCGCGTCCTAGCCGCTCAGGCCGACTCCGAACCTCCGTCCCACACCGCCGCGGGACCGCGCCGCCTGCACCAGGAGCCCCGCCCATGGACAAGCTGACCGTGCGCGACTTTGACGCGTCGCGCAAGAAGATCTTCCTCCGCGTCGACTTCAACGTCCCGCTCGAAGACGGCAAGGTCACCGACGACTCGCGCATCCGCGCGGCCATCCCGACCATCGCGCATCTGCTGCGTCAGAACGCGATCATCATCCTCGCCAGCCATCTCGGGCGCCCGAACGGCAAGGTCGTCGACTCGCTCCGCCTGCGTCCCGTGGCGGAGCGGTTGAGTGGCCTCATCCGGGTGCCGGTCCGGGTCACCGGTGATGCCCTCGGCATCGGCACGGTGGATGCCATCGCGCGCCTCAAGCCCGGCCAGATGCTGATGCTCGAGAACCTCCGCTTCCACGCCGCGGAGGAGGCGAACGACGCAGAGTTCGCCAAGCAGCTTGCGAGCTACGCGGAGGTCTACGTCAACGACGCGTTCGGCACCGCGCATCGGGCTCACGCTTCCACGGTCGGCGTCGCGAAGCTGTTGCCGCCGTATGCCGGCCTGCTCATGGAGCGCGAGATCTCGATGCTGTCGTCGCTCCTCGAAGCGCCGGAGCGGCCCTTCTTCGCGGTCGTCGGCGGGGCCAAGGTCTCCGGCAAGATCAAGGTGTTGGAGCAGCTCATGGAGCGCGTCGACGGCTTCATCGTGGGCGGCGGGATGGCCAACACATTCCTTGCCGCGAACGGTTTCGGGGTCGGCAAGAGCCTCCTGGAGCGAGACCGCATCGAGGATGCGAAGCGGATCCTCGCGGCCGCGGAGGCCAGGGGAGTCGAGTTCCTGCTGCCCAGCGACGTCGTGGTCGCCAAGGAGGTCACCCGCGGCGCCGAGCACAAGGTAGTCCCGGCCCAGAAGATCCCGAACTCGTGGTCGGCGGTCGATATCGGCCCGGCCACGATCGCCCAGTTCGACGAGGCGCTCGCGCCCGCGAGGACCGTTCTCTGGAACGGACCGCTCGGGGTCTTCGAGGTGCCGACGTTCGGCGACGGGACGCGTGCCATGGCCAGATCGCTCGCTGCACGCGCGGCGGAGGGCGTGACGGTCGTGGTCGGAGGAGGTGACTCGGTGGCTGCGGTGGAGCAGCTCGGCCTCGCCGAGAAGATGACCCACATCTCGACGGGCGGCGGCGCCAGCCTCGAGTTCCTGGAGGGCCGCGAGCTGCCCGGCATCGCCGTGCTGCCCGACCGCCCCGAGCCTCAGAGGAAGGTTGCTCGCAGTCGGGCAGCGAGGTCACGCAGCGGTGCCGAGGACCACGGCACGGACAACGACGAGGGCGCCGCTGCCGCCGCCAAGGGCGCCGCATGACCGGCATCGAGCTCGTCGACGCGCTGGAGATCCTGGACTCCCGCGGCAACCCCACGGTCGAGGTGACGGTCGCCCTTGCGGGCGGTGCTGTCGGGCGGGCTGCGGTGCCGTCGGGTGCCTCTACCGGCGCCCACGAGGCCGCCGAGCTGCGCGACGGGGAGAAGGAACGCTACGGCGGCAAGGGTGTCCGAACGGCGGTCCTGAACGTCATCGAGACCATCGGTCCTGCGCTGCTGGACGAGGATGCCGCGGACCAGCCGGCCATCGACCAGCTGCTGATCGACCTGGACGGCACGCCCAATAAGTCGAGGCTCGGCGCGAACGCGATCCTCGGTGTCTCGCTGGCCTGCGCCCACGCCGCAGCCGCCGCGTACGGCCTGCCGCTCTATCGCTATCTCGGAGGCCTGCGCGCGGGCACGCTCCCGGTGCCGATGTTCAACATCCTGAACGGCGGCAAGCACGCCTCGGATTCCACGGACTTCCAGGAGTTCATGGTCATGCCGCTCGGTGCGCCGAGCTACGCCGAGTCGCTTCGCGCGGGCGCGGAGATCTTCGCTGCGCTACGGGCGCTCCTCCACGACGGCGGTCACGCCACGGGCCAGGGCGACGAGGGCGGTTTCGCGCCGTCACTGCCCACGAATCAGGCCGCCATCGAGATGGTGCTGAGAGCGGTCGAGAAGGCGGGCTACCGCCCGGGTGAGGATGTCTGGATCGCCCTCGACCCGGCTGTGACCGAGCTGGTCGACCTGGACGTCCCCGCCGACGCGGACGGTGAGCTGACGTACCGGCTGGCCAAAGAGGGTCGGACGCTCAAGACATCCGAGCTCATCGACTTCTGGGTCGACTGGATCGATCGCTACCCGATCGCCTCCCTCGAGGACGGCCTTGCGGAGGACGACTGGGCGGGCTGGAAGCGGCTCACGGAGCGCGTCGGCTCACGGGTCCAGCTCGTCGGCGACGACCTGTTCGTCACGAACCCCGACCGAGTCGAGCGCGGCCTGGAGGAGGGGAGCGCCAACGCGGTGCTCATCAAGCTCAACCAGATCGGCACCCTCACCGAGACCCTGGCGACGATCGAGCTGGCACGAGGCCACGGCTGGGGGGCGGTCATCAGCCACCGCAGCGGCGAGACGGAGGACACGTCGATCGCCGACCTCGCCGTCGCGACCGGCACCGGCCAGCTCAAGTGCGGCGCACCGTCACGCTCGGAGCGGGTCGCCAAGTACAACCGGCTGCTCAGGATCGAGGAGGAGCTCGGCGCGGCCGCTCGATTCCCGGGGCGGGCGGCGCTTGCCCAGCCGATCTGAGCTGCGGCGCCGACAGCCGAAGGCAGCGAGCCGCAGGTGAGGAGCCGTTTCATCGACCGCGGCGCCATCTTCGCCGGGTGGGTGGGGATCGGCGTGGCCCTCGTCGTCGTGATCGCCTTCGAGTTGATCATCGCCGTCCAGGCGCTCGTCTTCATCCTCGCGCCCCTGATGGGCCTGCTCATCGGCGCCTACGCCAACACGCGCTCGGAGCGGCACCGTCCGTGGAGCCGTGTCCTGGCCAACGCGGCGTACGCCGGGCTGGTCACCGCCGTGGGGCTGGCGCTCCTCTACGGCGGGCTGCGATTGCTCTTCGTCTACGGCGATTCCGGCTATCGGAGCGAGTCGCAGGGGGGCCAGCTGCCGTGCCGGCCCGGACCCGACTGCACCTACCAGCGGCTGCTCGGCGCCAACGGCGCGCCGACGCTGGAGGCGGCCGGTGTGACCGACGCGGCCGGCTTCGAGGGCTTGCTCATCCGGGAGCTGCTGATCGGCTCCGGCGTCCTCGTGACACTGACACTTGGCGGGGCTGTCGCGGGTGGGGTGATCAAGGGCCTCGGCCGGCCGCCTGGGCAGCCCACCGGTAGTCCCGGGACCCGGAACGTGTCGAACGCTGCACCAGGCCCGGAGGGCCCGGCACTCCAGGGTTGACGGCCCGGCTCTGGTCGGTCAGTTGCCGTAGAAGGACGGGCCGCCGAAGTCGACCACCGCGGCGACGTATCCGTCGGCGATGAACCGGCAGTAGCTACCACTCGGACCGCTGTGCTTGGCGCATTCGTTGTAGAGATCGACCTTGAACCGGTAGTTGACGTACGCCCGCGTGCTGTCGAGCGGCGACGCCTTCAGGCCGTGGCCGTAGTTGCGGTAGCCGAAGTCATGTCGCTTGCAGGCGGGGAGGAAGTTGTAGCCCTCCGGGCGATCCGGGGAGTTACTGCAACCGTCGTCGTGCCAGTCGAACGGCCCCGGAGCTCGCCCCTTCGCCTTCAGGAAACGTCCGATGCCCATCGACATGTAGTCGTTGATCTCATCGACGTACTGTGGGTTCCGAGCCCGATCCGGGTAGACGCTGATGGTGCGGCCCTCGCAGCTGTCCGGCGGGAAGTCGTCGGCGCACACCTCGAGACGGATCGCTGAGAACCGGATGCCGCCCGATGGGCGCAGGGTGAACGAGAAGCCCATCCAGGCGCCACCTGCGCTACCGCTGCAGTTCTTCGGGCTCTCCTTGTCCGGATCGGCCCAACCGTCGACGTAGAGGCTGGCCTTGATGTAGACGCAGTCGCCGTCGGCCCGGGTGTCCTGGACCCTTCCCTTGACCGTCACCACCCAGCCGGTGCGGGTGACGGTGAACGATCCGGTCGCCCAGTCGGGCGCGATGATCGCCTTCGACGGGGGACCCTTGGCGGCTGCCGGGCCTGCTCCGACGGTCATCCCGACCAGGAGCGCCGAACCGGCGAGCAGGGTTGCGGCGCGTATCCGTCTCAACGGTGTCCCCTCTCGCCCGCGGGCTATCCCTTCCGGGAGCTCGTGGTCGATGCGGTCTTCGAGGCCGTCACCTTCGCGGTGCCGGACGGCTTCGTGCTGGCCGACTTGGCCGTCGATGCCTTCGTCGCACTCGCTTTCGCTCCGCTTGCCTTGGCCGGGGTGGCCTTGCCCGGTGACTTGGCAGCGCTGGACTTCGCGGTGGTGGTCTTCGATCCGGACGTCGCGCTCGTTCGCGCACGCGCCGGTGTCGTCGTCGCCTGGGAGCTGGTCTCGGCGGCGGGCTCGGTCGGCGGGGTCGTCTTCTCGCGGGTCGAGCGGGTCAGCGCGGCGCGCGCCTTGCCGGCGGCCGTCTGCTCGCCCTTCGCCTTGCTCGCCTTGCCCGCAGCAACGCGGGCCTTGGCGGCCTTCGCGGCGGCCAGCTTGCCCGTGACGCGGGTGGGCTTGGCGTGGCCGTAGACGGCCTCTCCGCCGAGCGCGGCGTTGATCTTCATCATCAGCCGACTCTTGCGCCGGTCGGCCGCGTTGCGATGGATCGCCCCGGACCTGGCGGCGCGGTCGAGCGCCGAGACGGCCTCCGTCATCGCAGCGACCGTGCTCTCCGCGTCTCCGGTCGCGGCGAGCGAGACGGCCTTCGAGACGAGGGTCTTGGCCGCAGACTTGCGCGGCTGGTTGACGAGCCGCTTGCGGGCGGCCTGGCGGACACGCTTGAGCGCCTGCGGCGTTCGAGCGCCTGTCCAGGTACGGGACGAATGAGCCAACGGAACCCTCGCTGTGGTGGTGACGCGACCGCGGATGATATCAGAGGTGAGCTTCCAGCCATGCCAGGACGTCGGCCACCAACAGCTCACGAGCCTGGTCGTTGTGGACCTCGTGGAACGCCCCTGGGTACGTCCGCAGCTGGCGGTCCGCGGAGCTGACGGCATCGAGCAACCAGCGGCTGCCGGCGATGTCGACGATCGGGTCGGCCTCACCGTGGACGATCAGGAGCGGCAGCGTCACCGAGGCTGCACCCGCGCGCGCCCGAGCGATGGCAGCCAGCGATTCCTGGGCCCACCTAGCCGATGCGCGGCGATGGCTCAACGGGTCCTCGCGGTTGGCGGCCTGCACAGCCGGGTCGCTGGAGACGGCACCCAGCGGCACGTCCACGGAGAACCGGGGCCAGCCCCGTGACAGCAACCGGCTCATCCACAGCTGCCAGCGCCTGCCCACGTCGAGCGGGATCAGGGCCGGTGCACTGAGCACCGCACCGGCCACGCGGGACCGGTCGGCGGCAGCCTCGCAGACCAGCCACTCGAGCGCGATGAGGCCGCCCATGCTGTGCGCGAAGAGGAAGACGGGCACCTTCGGCCACTGGCCGCTGACCAGATCGACGAAGGCGGATACCCCGTCTCGGTAGTCGGACCACCGATCGATGTGTCCGCGCGGGCCGGGCGAGCGGCCGTGCCCGAGGAGATCGAAGCCGTGGACGGCGAAACCTCTGAGCGGCAGCGCCTCGGTCAGCGCCGTATAGCGCTCGCTGTGCTCACCGAAGCCGTGGATGATCGCCACGGCGGCACGCGGCGGTCCCGCCGGCAACCACGACCGATGAAAGCGCGCCGTTCCGTCCGGCAGCTGGAAGGTCGTGTCGCCGGCCACCGCGGAACGGTACCGCGGTCAGCAACTGGGCCCTCGCTATACTCCGGCTCCCCATGATCCCCCAGGCGCGATTGCGCAACTTCAGCATCATCGCGCACATCGATCACGGGAAATCGACCCTCGCCGACCGGATCCTGGAGTTGACGCACACCATCGACGCGCGCCAGATGACGAGCCAGGTGCTCGATTCGATGGATCTGGAGCGCGAGAAGGGCATCACCATCAAGGCGCGGGCGGTCCGGCTCGAATACCTGGCCGGTGACGGGCTGACCTACGGACTCAACCTCATCGACACGCCCGGGCACGTCGACTTCACCTACGAGGTCAGCCGCAGCCTCCAGGCATGCGAAGGCGCCGTCCTCGTCATCGACGCCGCCCAGGGCATCGAGGCCCAGACGCTCGCCAATGTCCATCTCGCGATCGGGCAGGGGCTGGTCATCATTCCTGTCGTCAACAAGATCGATCTGCCCAGCGCCCAGCCTGAGCTCGTGATCGAGGAGATCGAGAACGTGCTGGCGATCCCGCGCGAGGAGGTCATCCTCGCGTCGGCGAAGGAAGGGATCGGCATCGGCGAGATCCTCGAGGCGATCGTCGCCCGCGTGCCGCCGCCCATGGGGGACCCGGACGCACCGCTCCAGGGCCTCATCTTCGACTCGCATTACGACGCCTACAAAGGCGTGGTCGCGTACATGCGGCTGGAGCAGGGGACCCTGCAGGACAGCGACACGGTACGCCTGATGCAGTCCGGTGCCCAGGCGGAACTCCTGGAGCTGGGCGTCTTCCGGCCGCAGCTGGTGCCGGTCAGGCAGCTGTCCGCGGGCGAAGTCGGCTACGTCGCCACGGGCTTCAAGAGCGTCCGGGATTGCCAGGTCGGCGACACGATGACGCTTGCCCGACGCCCGGCTGCCGCGCCGCTTCCCGGCTACAAGCCCGCCAAGCCGCTCGTCTTCGCCGGTGTCTACCCGGTCAACGGCCCGGACTACCCCGTCCTTCGCGACGCGCTCGAGAAGCTCCACCTGAACGATGCGTCGATCACCTTCGAGCCGGAGAGCTCCGTGGCGCTGGGGTTCGGCTTCCGCTGCGGCTTCCTGGGCCTGCTCCACATGGAGATCATCCAGGAGCGGCTCGAGCGCGAGTTCGACCTCGACATCATCGCCTCCGCGCCGTCCGTGGAGTACGTCGTCACGCTCACCAATGGCCGTGGCGACGTAGAGGTGGACAACCCGGCCGAGCTGCCGCCACTGGGCGAGATCGAGTCGATCGCGGAGCCGTGGGTGAAGCTCAATATCGTCACGCCGACGAGTTACATCGGGTCGCTCATGGAGCTCAGCACGGCGCGCCGCGGCACCTTCACGACGATGGAGTACCTCGATCCCATGCGGGTCCTGATGAACTTCGAGTTGCCGCTCGCCGAGGTCATCGTCGACTACTACGACCAGCTCAAGAGCCGCACCCAGGGCTACGCGAGCCTCGACTACGAGGAGATCGGTTACCGCACCGGGAACCTCGTCAAGCTTGACGTCCTGGTCGCGGGCGAGCCGGTGGATGCGCTCTCGCTGATCACCCACCGCGACCGCGCGCAGACTGACGGACGTGAGCTCGTGGGCAAGCTCCGCAAGCTCATCCCGCGCCAGATGTTCGAGGTCCCGGTGCAGGCTGCCATCGGTTCCAATGTCATCGCGCGTGAGACGATCGCGGCGATGCGCAAGAACGTCCTCGCCAAGTGCTACGGCGGCGACATCACCCGCAAGCGCAAACTGCTCGAGAAGCAAAAAGAGGGGAAGCAGCGGATGAAGCGGGTGGGCAACGTGGAGATCCCCCAGGAAGCTTTCATGGCCATCCTCCGCACGGGTGAGGCATAGGCGTGGAGGGCGAGATCCGCACGCTCCTCGTGCTGGCCTTCCTGGGCCTCGCGATCCTGCTCCGATTCGACGCTGCCCGGTTCGGCGCAGCGGAGTACGACGACGAGACCGCGCCAGGCGGTTGGCGCCTCGCGCTCCGGAGGCTCACCTGGTACCTCCTCGGCATCGCGCTGATCGCGGCGCTCTATCGACTTCACGATCGCCCCGTGGCGACCTTCAACTTCACGCCCGGTGACGACCGGATCCAGGTCGTGTTCGGTGGCCTGGCCTACGGCATCTTCGGCACGCTCGTGGCCATCGGGTTCGCCTACTGGCGTTACCAGCGGTTCCGGCTTCCGGCCTTCATCCACTACCCGGGTGGCGTCATCAACAGCATCGGCACCGCGTTCATCGACGAGGCCGTCTTCCGCGGCGCGCTGCTCGGGCTGCTCCTAACGTCCGGCTGGACGGTGGAACTGGCCATCGCGTTGCAGGCGATCCTGTACGGCCTGGCCACGCGTCTCGGAGCCCCGGGACGCTCCTGGGGGATGCTCGCGATCTCGCTCGGCATCGGCGTCGTCGGCGGCTACATGACCGTGCTGACGGGGGGCATCGGCGCCGCGATCCTCGGCCACGCCATCACGCGCTTCACGATCTTCGTGACCACGGGCCACGCCGGCCAGGTCAGGCCGCGAGGCTGGGCGTCCGAGCGATTCGAGGCCGAGACGCTGCCGCCGGAGGGCTGGGAGGTCGTGAGCCAGGCCGACGATTCGCCCTATCGCGCCGCGTGGTACCCGTTCCCGAGCGGTAGCGTGCCGGCCGCGGGCCTTCAGGCAGGCCCCAGTGCACCGCAGCTCGGGGATGGCAAACCGACCGCGCCCACCTCTCCCTGGTCGCAGCCGGTCGGCGAGCGGCGGCCGACGCCGGACGGCTGGGAGTCGTACGCCGGCGACGGCGACCGCTGACGCTCACTCGAGGCCGCGAGCGCGAGGCCGGCGCCGGTCGGTGGGGCGTGCCCGTCCCAGAGCCTGCCCCGGCCC
>JACDBP010000010.1 GCA_013694835.1 Chloroflexota bacterium | reverse complement strand
TCGCCCCTGCAGTAGGCGCAGGGGCAGAGCCATCGGAGGGTCGTGAAGTCGTACCGCGAGACGTGGCCGTCGCCCCACTCGATCTCGAGCGTGTCGTTCGGACGGTCCGCGTGGATGCGGACGGGGGCGAGGTACTCGCCGCCTGTCGTGTAGCTGCTGGCCATCCGCCCATGGTAAGGGCCTAGACTTCGCTACCACGCGGGGGAGGCCGAACCCTCCGCGCCCCCTCAGCCCATGCCCGCCGCAGACCCCAAACCACCTGGAGAACGCCAGCCCGATGCCGCGCGCCCCGCGACCCGACGACCTCTACACCCTCCGCGTGCCCGGCCAGCCGGCCATCTCGCCGGACGGTGACCAGGTCGTGTTCACGCTCAAGACCGCTGCCGTCGACAAGGACGGCTATCGCCGCTCGCTCTGGCGCGTGCGCGTCGACGGATCGGCCCCCGCCCGCCAGCTCACGCTCGGCGCGAAGTCCGACGCGAAGGCCCGATGGAGCCCGGACGGGTCGACGATCGCCTTCCTGAGCGACCGCGGCGCGATCCTCCAGGCCGGCGGTGGCGGCGACCTGCCGGCGAAGACCGAGGCGCCGAAGGACGGCAAGACCCAGGTTTGGCTGCTGCCCGCGGACGGTGGTGAGGCGATCCAGCTGACGCGGCTCCCGGAGGACGTCTCGGACCTCGACTGGAACCCCGACGGCACGCGACTCGTGCTCGTCAGCGGTGCCACGAGGGCCACCAGGGCGCCGGAGCAGCGCAGGGCGGGCGACCCGCCGAAGCGCGACGCGCGCCTCATCGATCGCCTCGATTACATGGTCAACGGCGGGGGATTCATCTACGACAAGCCGTCCAACCTGTGGCTGGTCGACGTCGCGGATGGGACCTCTCGGCGGCTCACGACGGGACGGGCGAGCGACGAGCAGCCCGCCTGGAGCCCTGACGGGCGGCACATCGCGTTCAGCTCGGACCGACACGCCGACGCGGATCTCTCGTGGCGTTCCGACATCTACCTGGCGGACGTCGAGACCGGTCGCGTGCGGCGCGTGACGGGTGGACGCGGAGATCGCGCATTCAGGGCGCCGGCTTGGAGTCCCGACGGACGGCGGCTGGCAGCGATCGGCCATCGGTTCCCTGCGGGCGCGGGTTCACGGGCCGGTGTCTGGCTGTTCGACCCCGGAGTGGAGGGCCAGGGCGACGACCTGACAGCCGGTACCGATCACGAGGTCGGGGCCGCCATGGGCAGCGACCTGTTCGGCGGAGCTGAGGCGACCCTCTCATGGTCGCCGGACGGCCGTCGCATCGTCTTCGGGGCACCGATCGATGGCAGCTACGAGGCGTGGCGCGTCGAGGTGGCCACGCGACGGATCGAGCGTCTGACCCAGGGCCGGCACTACCTCGGCAGCATCACGGCGGGCGGGAGGCCGGATGGCTCGATGCGCCTGGCGGCGGTCCGCGTCGCCGGCACGGACGCGCCGGACGTCGTGACCGGGGACATCCCGGCAGGCGGGCTGGCGAAGCAGCAGCCCATCGAGCTTCGCCGGGTGAGCGATCTGAACGGTGCGGCGTGGGGAGACATCGCGCTGGTCGAGCCACAGGAGCGCTGGCACGAGGTGGACGGCCGACGGATCCAGGGTTGTTTCATCCGCTCGGCGGCCGGCAGGGCCGGACGCCGTCCTCCGCTGGTGCTGCAGATCCATGGCGGACCAGCCACGCTCTACGGCTGGTCGATCTTCTGGGAGTGGCAGTGCCTTGCCGCGGCCGGGATGAGCGTCTACGCCTGCAACCCGCGCGGCTCCCAGGGCTACGGAGAGGCGTTCACCCATGCCAACTACGGAGACTGGGGGCCGGGCCCCATGCGGGACGTCATGGCCGGCGTCGATTCGCTCATCGACGACGGGCTGGCCGATCCCGACCGCCTGGGCGTCACGGGTGGCTCCTACGGCGGCTACCTGACGTCTTGGATCGTGGGTCACACCGACCGCTTCAAGGCCGCAGTCACCTGCCGCTCGGTCAACGATCTGTATTCGATGATGCTCTCGGGGGACATCGCCGGGCCGGAGTTCGCAAAGCTCGAGTTCGGAGCGTCGGCATGGGAGGACCCGGACGCCCTGCGCGCCCAGAGCCCGATCACCTTTGCCGACCGGATCACGACCCCGTTGCTCATCCAGCACGCTGAGAACGACGTGCGCACCCCGATGACCCAGGCGGAGGAGCTATTCACGGTCCTCCGCTCGCTCAAACGGCCCGTCCGCCTGATGCGCGTGCCCGAGGAGACCCACGAGCTCACCCGCAGCGGTGCACCCTTCCGACGGGTCGAGAACATCGAACGGATCCGGGACTGGTTCGCGCACTACCTCGTCCAGCGCAAGGGCGGACTGCCACCCATCTGACGTTCGCGCTGTGTGCGCTCCTACGAGGGGGCCAGCGGGCCGGCCTGCGACTCGAGCCATTCCCGGGCCGGCTCCAGCGCGCGCTCAACGCCGTAGTGCCGTCGACGCCGGCCCTCCGGCAGGGTCTGCACGAGGCCTGCCCGGCGGAGGACTTCCAGATGCTTCATGACGGCGTATCGGGTGAGGCCGGTGACCGTCCCAGCGAGCTCTCCCGTGGTCATCCCAGGTCGCTCGGCCACGCGCTCGAACAGGTGCCGCCGTGTCCGGTCGGACACCGCGCCGAACAGGACATCCAGGATCTCCCGGTCAGCGCGCACCATACGTGACCTAAGAGTCACAGGTAATCGTATGCCTGTCAACCTAGCACCCCTCAGCGCGGTGTACGATGCGCCTCGCATGGATCAGGTCATCGGATCGCCCGGAGATGCGACCCGCGAAGGCGATGGCAAGGCCGCGGCCAGGGCTGGATCGGCGGCCCTCGTGCGGGCCTGGATCGGTCGACCCGGTGCGCTCGGCGCGATGCTCGATCGTGTCGGCGGCGTCGATGCGGTCGGCGTCAACGAGCGCGTGGAGCGCCTTCAGAAGCGCTCGATCAAACGGGAGTCCAAGCTCTGGGCGCTGGACCTGGCGATCCGGATGATGGATCTCACCACCCTGGAGGGGAAGGACACCGACGGCAAGGTCCGTGCACTCAGCGTCAAGGCGCGCCAGCCGGACCCGTCCGACCCGTCGATCCCCAGCGTCGCGGCCATCTGCATCTACCCGACCCACGTCGCGGTCGCGAAGGAGACGCTGCGGGGAAGCACGGTCAAGGTGGCCAGCGTCGCCACCGGGTTCCCCTCGGGCAACACCTTCCTGGAGCTGAAGCTCAACGAGACCGCGTTGGCGGTCGCGGCCGGGGCCGACGAGATCGACATGGTCATCGACCGTGGTGCGTTCCTCGAGGGCGACTACGCGACGGTGTTCGACGAGATCGTCGCGGTCAAGGACGCCGCGCGTGGCGCCAAGCTCAAGGTCATCCTCGAAACGGGCGAGCTCGAGACCTTTGACAACGTCCGCCGGGCGAGCATCCTCGCGATGGCCGCCGGTGCGGACTCGATCAAGACATCGACCGGCAAGGTGGCGCCCGCCGCCACGCTCCCCGTCACGCTCGTGATGCTGGAGGCGATCCGAGACTTCCACCGAAGGACCGGGCGTGTGGTCGGCATGAAGCCGGCGGGTGGGATCCGCACGTCGAAGGAAGCGATCCAGTACCTGGTCGTGCTGTACGAGACCCTCGGACCCCGCTGGATGACGCCGGACCTGTTCCGATTCGGAGCGAGCAGCCTGCTCAACGACGTGCTGATGCAGATCCGCAAGGAGCGCACGGGCCGCTATCAGAACCCGGACTACTTCTCGCTCGATTGAGCCACGGTCGGCTCCGCGTGACGGAGCGTTAACCGAGCGCTCATCCTCCGCTGATGATCGGACCCGACCATGCGTCGCAAGAGGGCCCGGGGCTCCCGACCCGGGAACACCTCCTCCTCCACAGGACCTCGGTCCCTCCGACCGGGGTCTTGTGATTCAGGCAACGAAAAAGACCCTCGCCCGTGGCGCGGGTCCTGTGGTGGCCCAGTGTCGGGGCGGGGCGGGAGCCCATCACTTGCCCCGGCCCACGAGGGTATGCCCGCGCGAGTGTCGGAGCTGATGTTGCCCGATCGGGGCACGGATGCGAGGTTGCTCGAGCCACGCGACGCGTCCGCGGTCATCGGCAGCTGGTAGCTCCGATCGAGACGGTTCACCCGTGGGCGGCGGTCATCGAACACTCGACACCTCTCTGCCCCGCATGATACTCCCGGGTGTGCAGCCACTCCGCCGTCTTCAGTCGCTCTGCCGGCGGCACGACAACATGCAACGGTGAGCGACCCCTCGTTGCGGCCTGCCCCGACGCCTGCCAGAGGCCCAAGGCTCGGTGAGCTGGCGCGGCTCTTTCTCCGGCTCGGACTGACGGCGTTCGGCGGACCCGCCGCACACCTCGCCATGTTCCGCCACGAGGTTGTCGTCCGGCGGCGCTGGCTCAGCGAGCAGCGCTTCCTCGACCTGCTGGGGGCGGCGAGCGTGCTGCCAGGTCCGACCTCGACGGAGGTGGCCATCGCCATCGGCCAGGAGCGCGCCGGCTGGCGAGGGATGCTCGTCTCCGGCACGTTGTTCGTCCTTCCCGCGGCCCTCATCGTGCTGCTGTTGGCGATGGCTTATGAGCGCTTCGGCTCCCTCCCGCAGGTCGACTGGATCCTCTACGGCATCCAGCCCGTGGTCATCGCGGTCGTGGCCCACGCCCTGATCGGCCTCGCGCCATCGGCCATCCGGGACGCGCCGACCGCGTTGATCGGCAGCGGCGCGATCGCGCTGACGCTGCTGGGCTACGACCCGTTGCTGGTCCTCGGAGTGGGAGCTGTGATGTTGCTGGCCCTCCGCGGCCTGGCGCTGGTCGCGGGCCGCCAGCTGGGCGCGGTCGCCGGTGGACTCGGCGGGCTCGGGGGACCGGGCGGGCTCGACGGAAACGGGATGGCGGGACCGGCTGCGGTGGTGACAGCCCATGCGGTAGGGCTGGGCGCGATCTTCCTGACGTTCCTCAAGATGGGCCTGCTCGTCTTCGGCAGCGGCTACGTCCTGATCGCGTTCCTGCGCGCCGACTTCGTCGCGCCGGGCCTGCTCACCGACCGGCAGCTGCTCGACGGCGTGGCCATCGGTCAGGTGACGCCAGGCCCGGTGTTCACGACCGCGACCTTCATCGGCTACCTGCTGGCGGGCGTCCCGGGGGCGATCGTGGCGACGATCGCGGTCTTCCTGCCGTCGTTCGTGCTTGTGGGGCTCGTCCATCCGATCGTGCCTCGACTGCGCGCGTCGCCGGTCATGAGCGCGTTGCTCGACGGCGTCAATGCCGCCGCGCTGGGGCTGATGGCGGCGGTGTCGTTCGAGCTCGCCCGGACGGCGGTCGTCGATGCGGTCACTGCAGTGGTGGCGATCGTGTCGCTGCTGGTACTGGTGCGGTGGCGCGTGAATCCTGTCTGGCTGCTCGTCGTGGGCGGCACGGTCGGGATCGTCGTGGGAGTGACGGGTCGACCATAGCAAGCGTGGTCCGGTCGTCGGCCGGGCGTCACGTCAGGAGAGTGACGGACACTTCCCAGGTGGGTGCACGTCGCGTTTCGGAGACGGTCGGGCACAGCGGCGCGATCGGCTCCCGCGGTCGTCGAGCGTGCGTAGCCCATCTTGGGCCGCCGATCGGCGCCTGGTCGGGGGAGGCACGGGACGTGTATTCGTCAGGCTGGTGTCTGACCGATCCCAGGCAGCCTCCGGGGGTGGGGGCCCGTCCGGGTCCCCGGTCAGTCGCGAAGCTCGGCGAATGCCAGCGCGGCGTTGAGCCCGCCGAACCCGAACGAGGTCGAGAGCGCGCCGCGGATGGGGCCCTCCAGGGGCTGGGCGCGGACGCCGGGCAGCACCTCGGCGACCTGCGGGTCCAGCTCATGCAGGTTGACCGTGCCGGGCGCCCAGCTTCGGGCGATGGCCAGCGCGCAGATCGCCGCCTCGATCGCGCCCGATGCGCCGAGTGGGTGGCCGTAGTACGCCTTGGTCCCGCTGACCGGGACGGCGTCCGCGTGCGACCCGAGCGCCAGCCGCAGTGCCCGGGCTTCTGCGATGTCGCCAAGCGGCGTCGATGACGCGTGGGCGTTGACGTAGTCGATCTGGGCGGCCTTCATCCGACCGTCGGCCAGCGCCAGGCGCGCGGCGCGGGCCGCCTGCAGCCCGTCGGGGCGCGGCTGGACCATGTGGTGGGCGTCGCTGGTGGCGGCGAACCCCCGCAGCTCTGCATACGGCGTCGCGCCACGCCGCTCGGCGACCGACGCCTCCTCCAGGACCAGCATCGCGGCGCCCTCGCCCATCACGAAGCCGTCACGTGCCGCGTCGAACGGGCGTGCGGCCTCAGCCGGGTCATCGTTGTGGCCCTGGCCGAGTGCCCGGATGATGTCGAAAGCGCCGAAGGCGAGGGGACTGAGCGGCACTTCCACGCCACCTGCCAGCGCCGCGTCCGCGCGACCGCTGCGGATCAGGTGGAACGCCTCGCCGAGGGCCACGGCGCCCGCAGCGCACGAGTTCGCCGTCGAGAGGATCGGCCCGAAGAGACCGAGTGCGATGCCAAGGTTCGCGGGAGCGGCCCCGCCGAACACAGCGAGGGCCAGGTTCGGGGCGACCTGCCGGATGCCGCGCTCCAGGTAACGCTCGTGCTGCTCCTCGGCGTAGGCGATGCCGCCGAGCGCCGATCCGATGTAGACCGCGAACCGGTCCGCTCGAGCGCCGCGCTCGTTGCCTGCCTCCAGGTCCGCGTCCGCCATCGCCAGCTGTCCGGCTGCGAGCGCGAAGTGGCTGAACCGGTCGGTCTGGCGGGCCGCCTTGGGGCTCATGTGATCGGTCGGCTCGAAGTCGTCGATCTGGGCGGCGACCTGCGAGCGGAACGCCGAGGGGTCGAATCGGTCGATCCGCCTGACCGGTGAGCGACCCGCCTGCAGCCCGGCCCAGAAGGCATCGCGGCCGTGCCCGATCGGCGTGACCAGGCCCAGTCCCGTGATCCAGACCCGTCGCCCGGCTCGCGCTGCCATCAGCGGGCCTCTGCCAGGGCCTTGAATCGGCGCAGTGTCCGGCCAGCGATGGGCCGCGTGAAGAACCGGTCCACGAACCACGGCAGCAGCCGCTCGCCGAGGAGCGGCAGGTCGCGACGGAAGCGATGTTCGATGACGACTTCGGCGCCGTCCCCGAGGGGCCGGATGTGCCATGTCACGTCCATGCCACGGGTCGCGCCGCGGATGTGCAGGAAGCGAAGCCTCAGGTCCAGCGGGTCGCCGCCCTCGGCCCACGTCTCGGCCCGCCAGGTCACCGGGATGCCAGGCCCGCTTTCGCCCCGGAACGGCCGGACGGCGACCATCTGCGCGGTGGTGCGATCGTCGCGCCTGCCGTGCACGGTCACCCGTCGATAGTGCGGCAGCAGCTCGGCCCAGCGTGTGATGTCGCGCGCCAACTCGAACACACGCCGCGGTTCGGCCGCCACGCGGATCCCGATCGAAGAGATCATGCGGCGCTCTCCGGCCGATCTTCGCCCAGCAGGCGGCGGGCGTGCTCCACGATCGGCACGAGTCGCAGGCCGGCCATCTCGGCCTCGGAGACCCAGGCCGCGGTGTCCGTCGAGCCATCGATCTCGTCGCGAAGGGCGCCTCCGGTGATCTCCACGCGAAAGAGGACGAAGATCACGTGGAGGTCGATCCGACGCCGCATGCGGTCGGCGGCCGGGATGGCCTCCGAGGCCACGTCGAGCAAGCCCGTGATCCGACCCTCGTAGCCTGTCTCCTCGCGCAGCTCGCGGATCGCACCCACGGCTGGCTCCTCTCCGAATTCGAGGCCACCGCCGGGCAGCGTCCATTCGCCCGAGGCGAGGTTCCCGGGCCCGATCCGACACAGCAGCATCCGCGCGTCCCCGTCCAGGCAGACCGCGTAGGCGCCGACCCGCGTCTCGTGCCGCGTCATGGGCGAAGCACGCTCAACAGATACCTCGGCGCGAGGATGCGCGCCGCCGGCTCGAGGTCGGCGAGGGCGTTGCCGAAGGTCTTTCGCAAGCCATGACGCTGTGCCAGTCGTGCCACGGCGTAATCGACCATCGCGGGACGTGCCAGGAACAGTTGCAGCATCCACGACACGAGGTCGCGCGGCGCGAAGCGGGCATGCATCCGTCGGTCATATCGCTCCAGGGCACCCGCATCGCCTCCTCGGTCGGCCTGGACCGCGTCCGCTGCGAGCTCCGAGGAGATGAGCGCCCGGTGGAGGCCCTCACCGCTCAGTGGGTCCACGAACCCGGCTGCGTCGCCGACGAGGAGGAATCCCGGGCCGGCTCGGCGCGCGACGCGGTGGGCGAGCGGCAGTGCCACGGTGGCATCGTCGGTGTCGATCGCTGTCTGCCACGCTGCAGCCGGTCCCGGCAGACTGTCGCTGACGCTGCGGATCACACTCGCCGGGCCGGAGGTGCGGCTGAGGCGCTCTGCCAGCTCCCGGTCGCTCATCACGACGCCGACGTTCACCCGGCCATCCGGGACCGGCGCGACGCCGCAGTACCAGCCTCGTCCGATCGCCAGCCGAGCGGTCATCGGCACGCCCGGAGGCGCGGCGGCGGGGTCGGCGCGGTGCACGGTCAGTCCCGCCCGGCGGAAGCGCCGAACCGGTCGGTCGACACCGTGAGCCCTTGCGACCAGCGAGGTCGGTCCGTCGGCGCCCACGATCAGCCGTGCCTCCCAGCGCTCCTGGCCGGCGCCGGTCGAGATGTCCAGCCGGGCAACCCCGGTGGCACGACGCCGCGGTTCGAGTCCCCTCACGACCGTCCCCTCCATGACCTGCGCACCGCAGGCGCTGGCCCGGTCGAGCAGCGTTCGCTCGAGCCTGACCCGATCGAGCCCACACGCATGGTCAGGCGGTCCGTACGCCAGCCGGCAGCCCGCCCCGCCGGGACCTGTGACCTCCATCGCCTCGATCGGCCGGATGAGGGCTTCCAGGGTGTCCGGACCGAGACCGATCGCCGCGAGTCGCCCGCGCGTGGCGGGGGACGAGTACACCCCCGAGGCGCGCCAGCGCGGGGCGGGCCAGCGTTCGAAGAGCGCGGTCTCGACTCCCGCATCGGCCAGCCGGACGGCCACCGCGGCACCTGCCGGTCCACCACCGACGACCGCGACCTCGACCGAGTGTGACGTCCTCATGGTGAGGATCCGTGGCTGAAGTCCCGGGCGGACGGCCCCCGGACACCGTGCACGAATGCGATCGCGTACCGGTGACCGAGGAAGCCGCGCGTCCGACTCACTTCCAGGAGTCCGACGCGGGCAGCGATCTGGGCCAGTTCCGGCGCACGGTACGCTCGCCGGACGGAGAGCGGCGCGTCATGGCGCGTCAGCCGGTTGCGCGTGAGCAGCCGCGCAAGGAGCCATGCGCCGAGCCACGCCAGCCTGCCGCGCTCCAGGTCGTTGACGATCACCCCGACGCGGCTGACCCGGCCCATCTCCCTGAGGAGCGCTTCCAGCTCGTTCGGTTCCAGATGGTGCGCCACCAGCGACATGTGGGCGACATCGAACGCGTGGTCGGGATAGGGCAGGGGCGGCCCATCGGCCACCTCGAGCTTGACCGCGCCGACGCCAGCGGTAACCTCACGCGCGACGTCCACGATCTCGTGCCGAACGTCGATCGCCTCGACCTCGAGATGCATGCCGCGGGCGTCGGTCCAGCGCACCAGGGCCACGGGGATGTCCGCGCTGCCGGTGCCGACGTCTAGCATGGTGATCGGCCGCTCGCGCCAGTCCAGGTGTCCCACGCGTGGGTCGCGGTGGAAGCCCGTCGCCAGCGCGATGAGCGCCGACCGCGAGAGGGCACTCCCACCGAGCCAGCGGTTGACCCTGCGGAGGTCCCGGAGGTTGCCGCGCAGCGCGACGACATCCTCCAGCGGGCCATCGAGGAGCTCCGGGCGGTCGGCGAGTCGCTGCATCGGGGTGGCGGCCTCGGCGGGACGGCTGAGCACGGGCGTTCCGTCTGCGCCCGTGCAGAGGGTACAGCAGGCAGCCGCTGGCAATGGCTCGCCAGTCAGCGCAGCAACGAGTGACTGATGGGTCACATGACGTTCTCGTGTGCCTGACCAGCGTTGGCTGGGTGTACCCTTGGCGACGTGACGGACGAGCCATTCGAGGTGAAGAAGCCGGACAAGCAGGCGACGCCGGGCGGCGCCGTAGCTCGCCGATCCCGGTCGGATGCCGTGGGGCGGGGTACGGACAGCCCCTCGAGCTGGGGCCTAGGTGACGGTCAGGCCGTGCCCTGGGAGTACGCCCCGGCTCCGGAGTCGCGAGACATCGTCCAACTGCAGAGCCGATACGGCCTGTTCGTCGGTGGCAAGGAGGTCGCGCCGCGGAGCGGCCAGTGGTTCACGACGATCGACCCCTCGACCGAGGAGCCGCTTGCCGAGGTCGCGCGGGCGGACACGCAGGACGTCGACCACGCGGTCGCCGCGGCGCGCAGGGCGTTCAAGCGCGAATGGGGCTCGATGGCGGGCACGGAACGGGCCAAGTACCTGTTCCGGATCGCGCGCATCCTCCAGGAGCGCAGCCGCGAGTTCGCCGTCCTCGAATCGATGGACAGCGGCAAGCCCATCAGGGAGTCGCGCGACATCGACGTTCCGCTCGTGGCGGCGCACTTCTGGTACTACGCGGGCTGGGCGGACAAGCTTCAGTACGCGTTCCCCGGCCGCCAGCCCAGCCCGCTCGGGGTCGCCGCCCAGATCATCCCCTGGAACTTCCCGCTGCTGATGCTCGCCTGGAAGATCGCGCCTGCCCTCGCGGCCGGCAACACGGTCGTCCTCAAGCCCGCCAGTTCCACCCCGCTCACCGCGCTGCTGTTCGCCGACGTCTGCCGCCAGGCGGATCTGCCCGCGGGCGTCGTCAACATCATCACGGGGCCAGGTGAGATCGGGCTGGCGCTCGTCAAGCACCCCGACGTGGACAAGGTCGCCTTCACCGGCTCCACGAGCGTCGGCAAGACCATCGGCAAGGCGATCGCGGGCTCCAACAAGGGGCTGACCCTGGAGCTCGGCGGGAAGGCGGCGAACATCGTGTTCGACGACGCACCGCTCGACCAGGCGATCGAGGGCATCGTCAACGGCATCTTCTTCAACCAGGGGGAGGTCTGCTGCGCCGGCAGCCGGCTGCTGGTCCAGGAGTCGATCGCCGAGCCGTTCGTGGAGCGGCTCAAGGATCGCCTTGCCACGCTGCGGGTCGGTGATCCGCTGGACAAGAACACCGATGTCGGGGCGATCAACAACGCGGCGCAGCTGGCCAAGATCGAGGAGCTGCTGGAGGCTGGGCAAGCGGAGGGCGCCGAGATGTACCAGCCGGCGTGCGAGCTCCCGGCCAGGGGGTTCTTCGTCCGTCCGACGGTCTTCACGAACGTCGCCCAGAGCCACCGCATCGCCCAGGAGGAGATCTTCGGGCCGGTCCTCTCGGTGCTCACGTTCCGCACGCCGGAGGAGGCCGTGGAGAAGGCGAACAACACCCCATACGGGCTGTCGGCCGGCGTCTGGACGGAGAAGGGCAGTCGGATCCTGAACATGGTCAAGCGGCTTCGCGCCGGCGTCGTCTGGGCGAACACCTTCAACCGCTTCGACCCCACCAGTCCGTTCGGTGGCTACAAGGAGTCGGGCTTCGGCCGCGAGGGCGGCCTGCACGGGCTGCTGCCATACGTCGACCTGGGCG
>JACDBP010000002.1 GCA_013694835.1 Chloroflexota bacterium | reverse complement strand
GAGTACTGCGGTGCACCCTGCGGGACCGGTGCGTCCCACCAGCCGGTCTTCTCGAGTCCGGCGTCGGGGAACTCCCTTGCCACCTCCACGTGCACCAGCGCCGGCCCGTCCTGGGCGAGCGCCAGCTCGACGGCCGACTGCACGTCCCCCGCTGCCCGAACGTGCTGGGCGTGGAGGCCGAAGGCGTCGGCGACCCGCCGGTAGTCGATCGTGTAGACGGACCCGTCGGGCCGCAGGAAGTCGGTGACCGCGCTGCGCCCGAAGAAGTTCAGCTGGCCACCCTTGATGGAGAGCCAACCGGAGTTGTCCAGGACCACGAAACAGACCGGCGTGCCGAGCATCACCGCGGTGGCCATCTCCTGCATCGTCTGGAGGAAGTCGCCGTCACCGGAGATGCCGATGACCTGCGCGTCGGGCCGCGCCAACCTGGCGCCGATGGCCGCCGGCACCGTGAAGCCCATCGTCGAGTAGCCGCCGGAGGTGATGTGCGTCCGCGGGCGTCGCGTCACCCAGTTCTGGCGCACGATCGACTGCGGCAGGCCGGCGCCTGTGGTGACGATCGCATCGGGCGCGGCTGCCTGGATCCCGGCGATGGCACGGGCCTGGGTCATGGGCGACGCGTGCGAGCCTGCCTTGAGCGCCTTCCGTTCCTGCCACGCCTGCTTGAGCCGCTGGATCTCCTCGAAGTAGGGCGTGTCGCGATAGACCGACGCACCGCCGCCCGGGCCGAGCGCCTCGAGGAGATCGGCCAGCGCAGCACGGGCATCAGCGACCAGCCCCACCGCGACCGGGTAGTTCTTGCCGATCTCGCGAGGATCGATGTCGATGTGGATCAGCCGCGTCGGCGGGATCGCGAAGGTGACGCCCTTGCGCCAGGACGAGCTGGACCAGTCGGTGAAGCGGCAGCCGACGGCCAGGATCACGTCCGCCGAGGACGCCAGAGCGTTGCCGGAGGTGGATGCCGTGTCGCCGATGGACCAGGCGTTCAGCTCGTGCGTCTCGTCGATGGCCCCCTTGCCCATCCACGTCGTGACGACGGGCGCACCCAGCCGTGAGGCGAGCTGGGTCAGCAGGTCCGATGCGTCGGCCGTGATGACCCCGCCGCCAGCGACGATGACCGGGCTGCGAGCCTCTCGCAGGAGCGCCGCCGCCCGCTCGACGTCGCTCGCCGCGGGACGCACGCGTCCGACGGCCTGCCGCTCGTCAGGCTCCGGGACCGTCACCTCGGCCGCGTCGGCCTGGATGTCGAACGGCAGATCGAGCAAGATCGGCCCGGGCCGACCGGACAGCATCTGGTTCCATGCCCGATGGAGCACGAACGGCAGCTCGTCGACCCGCGACGGCTGCCACCACTCCTTGACCACGGGCTCGAACAGCCGCGGGTTGTCCGCCTGGTGGCGACGGTCCAGCTCCTGCATCACGCCGTGCCCCCGCATGTGGGTGTGCACGGAGCCCGTCATCAATGCGACGGCGGTCGAATCGGCGTACGCGGTCGCCATCCCGACGACCGTGTTGGCGGCGCCCGGCCCGACGCTCGTGAACGCCAGCAGCGGCCGCCCACTGGCCCGGTAGTACCCGTCGGCCAGGTGGACGGCCGACTGTTCGTGCATCACCTGGACGGTCCGCACCTCATCCTGACGGTCGAGCAGGGCGTCGGTCAGGTTCCAGGAGCCGTGGCCGGGGATGCCGACAGCGTACGGGACGCGCTGGCGGACGAGATACTCCACCAGGATCTGCGCCCCGGTGAGTCGCCTGGTGGTGCGTCCCGTGTCGTCCGTTGGACCGCCTCCTGCCGATGGCCGGGCACCGGTCCACGGGTGCAGGGAGTGCCCTGCAGGCCGTTCGCCGTGGCAAGATGTAATCGATTACGCGCCGAAACGAGACGCGAGGATAGCCACCGGACGATGGACATGTCAACGGACATCCGGGCGCTCGTGCTGGGCCGCGTGGGGGCAGACCTCTACCCCCTCCAGGAGCGCACACCGCTGGAGGAGGTCCTGACCTTCGAGCGGTTCGTGGGCGGCTTCGCCGGCAATGTCGCGACGGGGCTGGCGCGCCTGGGAGTCACCACGGCGATCGTCTCCGCGGTCGGCGACGACGGGCACGGTCGGTTCGTGCGCCGGTTCCTGGCTGGGGAGGGCGTTGACCTCCGTTGGCTCGGCGTGCATCCCACGCTGCGGACCGCGCTGGCGTTCTGCGAGCTCTGGCCGCCGAACGACTTCCCGCTGACCTTCTACCGGACCCCGACCTGCCCCGACTGGGAGCTTACGGAGGATGATCTGCCGCTCGAGCTCCTGGCGACCGTGCCGCTGCTCTACGTGACCGGGACCGGCCTCGCGCAGGAGCCGAGCCGCTCCACGACCCTCGCGGCCCTCCGCGCCCGGCAGTTGGCGGCTCGGGCGGCGAGCCCCGCCGGCTCCGGCGGCCCGGCACTGACGACGATCCTGGACCTGGACTGGCGAGCCGTGCTCTGGTCGTCACCGGACGAGTACCCCGGGCTGATATCGGCGGCTGCCGGGCTCGCCGATGTGCTGCTCGGGGGTGCCGCAGAGTTCGCCGCAGCCGAGCTCGACCCGGCCTCGTCGCTGGAGCTCGGGCCGTCGGTGGCGGTCGAGAAGATGGGACCCGACGGCGCGCGAGTGTTCCGGGCAGGTAGTGTCGTCAACGTCCCGGGCCTGCCGGTGCCAGTGACCAACGGGCTTGGTGCGGGTGACGCGTTCGCGGCCGCGTTCGGCGCAGCGCTGCTCGCCGGCATGGGCCCCGAGGATGCCGCAAGGCAGGGC
>JACDBP010000398.1 GCA_013694835.1 Chloroflexota bacterium | reverse complement strand
GCCTGATGCCGTCGACACGATGCCGCGCAGCTCGGCGCCTTCGAGACCATCCGTCGCCACTGCGCTCCAGCCGATGCCCGGCTCGAGGCTCACCGGGCTCGGTCGCGGGGTGGGCGGTACCGTCGGGGCCGGCGTCACGGCGGCAGATGGCTCGACCCCGCCACTCTCCATCGTGGTCGGGGAGGGGCTACCGGAAAGGGCCCCGCTCGGATCCGCCGGCGAGGCGATGGACGAGCCGGCGGAGGGCACGCCGGTGGTCGCAGGCAGGGGTGTCGGTGTCTGCGTCTGCGTCTCCGATGTGCAACCAACCGTCGCGATCGTCATCGCCATCGCCAACGGCACGGCAACGGCAACGAACCGCCGGGGCCCTGCCCTCGAGTCCATGCGGCTCAGTCGGCGGCCAACAGGATCAGCCGGTCGCCCTCAGCCAGCGTCACGCTACTTGCCTTCGCGGGATTGATGACCACCCCGTAGTCCCGTGCCTGGTCGTTGGCCTGCGCCATGAGTCGATAGCCGATCGCGACTTCGTTGCGCCGGCGGCAGGCCTCGATCATGGTGTACATGGTCAACGGTTCGCCCAGGCGAACGTAGTCCGATGCAGGCTTCAGGTAGATCTCCGAGCCCTCCGAATCGAAGATGTCCTCGAACACCGCACTGAGGTGCTTGTTCTCGGCGATCTGGCTGAGCATCAGGCTCACCAGCCGGTCGCTGACGATGAAGTCGTCCGCCCGGGTGACCTCGGCCAGGCTTCGATTGCGCAGGTCCAGCATCTCGCTGACGATCGAGAACCGGTGGGTGGAGTGGGCGGCGATGTCGCGCAGATGGAGCAGGCTGACCAGCGTGCGTGCGTCCGCGCGTTGGACATCCAGGACCTCCGAGTAGCACAGGATGATGACGTGGTCGTAGGACGCGACCTCCAGCCCGTCCAGGGTGCGTCGGGCCGTGGTGTCGCCGAGCTGGAACCTGAGCTCCAGGTTCCGCATCGTGGCCCTCGCTTCATCGATCTGCCCTGACACCTCCGGCAGGTGAGCGAGCACCATCAGCTCGGACCCCGGCGGCACGTACCTGTCGAGCTCGGCGATGATCGCCGGCGCACGCCAGTTCCAGCCGAGGATAAGGGTGCGCTCAGGCTGTGGCGTTACCGGCTGATGTGGCTGGATGAGGTCTTCCTGGACGGGCGCCTCGAAGATGCCGGCGAGGTTGATCCGATCGTCATCCGCCGCGATCACCACCAGCTGGTCGCCCTCCTCGAGCCGCGTGTCCATGGGCGGGTTGAGCTCCGGGGCGCCATCACGACGCCGGAGCCCGATGACGCTCGTGTCCGAGAACGCCGTCAGGGACTCGCCGAACGTCCTGCCGGTGAGCGTTGGCTGGCTCGTGAAGTAGATCTCGTCGCCGCCGAAATCGAGCAACTCCGTGTAGACGAGGGAAAGGCCGGACTGCCGGCACGTCTGCGCCGTGATCCGTGCGATCAGGTCACCCACCAGCACGAGCTCGACCTCTGTGCCGCCGATCATGCGCGCGATCTCCAGGTTCCTGGGGTCGTGCAGCTCGGCCACGACGTGGTATGGCGCGGCTCGTCGGTTCGGATCGTTGGTGATCGCCAGGAGCGTCTTGATGACGTCCGCATCGGGATCTTCCGAGTCGGGTGACAGGACGACGATCGCGCGGGACGTCTGGACGTTGGCGATGTCGATCTCGTCGAGGTCGATGGGGCTGCCGGAACGGCAGACCACGCGCGTCCGCCCGGTTTCGGGGACACGAAGCCGGAGCTCGTCTTCCATCTCGACCTTGTCCTTGTCCGCGAGGACGACGATGGTGGTCCGGCGCTGGTTGGCGTTCGCCTCCACCAGCTCCGCCACGATCGAGAAGATCTGCTGGGTCCAGCCGAGGATGACCACGTGGCCCTCCTCGATGACTCGCGAACGGCCCTTGCGCAGCTCCGCGAGCTTGCCTTCGAGACCGGAATTGATGACGCCGATCAGGGCGCTGATCACGAACAGGCCGCCGAAGGTGACGGCCAGCGCCGCGAGCAGGAACTGGGGGCTGCCGGTGTCGCCGCCCATCGTTCCGGGATCGAGCGTCCGCAGGAGGTTCCGCCAGAGCAACTCGAGCGGATCTCGTACGTCTCCCGCGGCGACATCGCCGACGATGAGCACGATGAGCGTGACCGCCAGGATCACGAGCACCGACGCGGCGAAGAGCCCCAGCAGCAGCGCGACGGTTCCGCGGGCCATGAAGTTGTCGAACAGGTAGCGCAGGCGCTCCCCGTGCGAAGCTCGATTCACCGATCGCCTCCGACCGCCCTCGGTTGGCCGCTCGTCAGTACGAGCGGCCGTCGCCGCAGTCTACAG
>JACDBP010000377.1 GCA_013694835.1 Chloroflexota bacterium | reverse complement strand
GTGGAGCCCGACGCCCCACCGGCGACCCATGCCAGACTGGGTCGATGGCCGACTTCCACGTCCAGCGGGACGCCGGTGAGCGTTACGGGATCGACCAGGCGCTCCTGACCTCCCGTGGCGATCTGGTCATCGCGGACGTCCAGGCGATCCGGCGGCTTGCCGCTCGGATGAACGAGCGGCGTGCAGCCGGTGGCCCGACGGTCACCACCGGCCAGATCGCCGCGCTGGGGCTGCTCCACGAGATCGGCCATCTTGTCTTCGCGGGGCACGAGCGCGCAAGACGAGGCGCCATCGACGCGGCGCTCGAGGCGCTGGATGAGCGGCTCGGCCCGGAAGCCGCTCGTCTGCTGGATCGGTTCGCCGTCGAGTTCCCCGGCCAGGAACCGGGCCCATCGCCGGCCCCTACCCGCCTGGAGGAGCTGATGCTCATCCGGGTCGCCAACGAGAATCCCGCCCTGGGGCTTCTGCGAGAGCTGGTCGACGATCGGCCGCTGGAGCGTGCGACCCGCTATCGCGAGGCGATCGCCAGCCTGGAGGCGGCGCTCGCCGACGGATGGTCGCTCGCCCCCGAGGGCGGGTCCCTGCTCGAGCTCCTCCGCGCGCCCGCCCGACGGGCGCCGACCTCGTTGGCAGGCCAGCTCCGCTACGTCCGGGAGCAGTGGGGCCCATTGCTGGGCGATGCCTTCGCGACGCTCCTCACCCGCCTCGACACCGCTCTCGGCATCCTCCAGGAAGAGGAGCTCGCCATGCACCTTCGCTTCGGCGGAGGGCCCGGCCGTGCCGAGCCGCCCGTCTTCGGCGGACCCGACGGAGCCGCCGACGAACCCGAGGCATTCTCGTCCGATTCTGATTGGATGCCCCGACTGGTGCTGATGGCCAAGAGCACCTATGTCTGGCTAGATCAGCTGTCGCGAACGTACGCGCGGGACATCAGGACCCTGGACGCCATCCCGGACGAGGAGCTCGACGTGCTCGCCCGGTGGGGCGTCACAGGGCTGTGGCTGATCGGGCTGTGGCAGCGATCGCCTGCGTCGGAGCTGATCAAGCGGATGCGCGGGAATCCCGAGGCGGTCGCCTCGGCGTACTCGCTTGATGACTACCGGATCGCCGACGACCTGGGCGGTGAGGCTGCCTACGAGAGCCTGCGCGATCGGGCCTGGCGCCGTGGTATCCGCCTGTCGAGCGACATGGTGCCCAACCACATGGGCATCGACTCGCGCTGGGTGATCGAACACCCCGACTGGTTCCTCTCCCTCGATCAGCCTCCCTTCCCGGCCTACTCCTTCACCGGGGCCGATCTGTCATCCGATCCGAACGTCGGGATCGTGCTGGAGGACCACTACTGGGACGACTCCGACGCTGCGGTCGTTTTCAAGCGCTTCGATCGGCACGGTGGGCCCGACCGCTACATCTACCACGGCAACGACGGCACGAGCTTTCCCTGGAACGACACCGCCCAGCTCGACTTCCTGAACCCCGTCGTGCGCGAGAGGGTCATCCAGACGATCCTCGCCGTGGCGCGACGGTTTCCCGTCATCCGGTTCGACGCGGCGATGGTGCTCGCCAGGAAGCACATCGAGCGCCTCTGGTGGCCGGAACCGGGCGTCGGCGGCGGCATCCCGTCGCGCGCCGAGTTCGGGTCGCTGCCGGCGGACGAGTTCGAGCGACGGATGCCCGCCGAGTTCTGGCGGGAGGTGGTGGATCGGGTCGCCGCGGAGGTCCCGGAGACGCTCCTGCTCGCGGAGGCGTTCTGGATGCTGGAGGGGTACTTCGTGCGGACGCTGGGCATGCATCGCGTCTATAACAGCGCGTTCATGCACATGCTCCGCGACGAGGACGGGGCCGGCTATCGAACGGTCATCAAGGACACCATCGAGTTCGATCCCGAGATCCTCAAGCGCTACGTCAACTTCATGAGCAATCCTGACGAGAAGACGGCGCTCGAGCAGTTCGGCAAGGGCGACAAGTACTTCGGGGTGGCGATGGTCATGGCGACGATGCCGGGGCTGCCGATGCTCGGCCACGGCCAGGTCCAGGGCTTCAGCGAGAAGTACGGCATGGAATTCCGCCGCGCCACGTTGGAGGAGCTGCCGGACCACTGGCTCGTCGAGCGCCACGAACGAGAGATCTTCCCATTGCTGCACCGGCGATCGTGGTTCGCCGAGGCCGGCGACTTCCTGCTGTACGACCTGGTGAAGGACGACGGGTCCGTCGACGAGCACGTCTTCGCGTACTCCAATGGCTCCGGCCCCACGCGGTCGCTCGTGCTCTACCACGATCGATTCGGATCGACCAGCGGGCGCATCCGCGAGTCGGCGGCCTTCGCTCGAAAGTCGGCCGATGGCTCGAAGTCGATGGTGCGCCGGACGCTGGCGGACGGGCTCGGGCTGCCGGACGACCAGCAGGGCCTCGTGATCTTCCGCGATGCCCGGAACGGGTTGGAATCGATCCGGTCCGCGCGTGAGATCCGCGACCAGGGCTGGCGGGTGTCGCTGGATGCGTATGGCGGCCATGTCTATTGGGAGTTCAGGAGCGTCCGCGACGGCATCTCCGGCCAATGGTCGCGGCTCGCGGAGCGCCTGGGGGACCGCCCCGTGCCCTCCCTGGAGGAAGCACTGCGCGAGCTGCAGCTGGAGCCGGTCCACGCTCCCTTTCGAGCCCTCTTCGGTGACGGGCTGATGGCAGCCCTGCTCGATCGGGACACGGATGCCGAGACCGCGCGGCTGGACGGGCTGGAGCGGCGGTTACGGGCTTTTCTCGTTGCGCTTGCCGGGGCGACAGGCGTCGACGGCGATCCGGCAGCCCTCGCCGCAGCGGTGCGGGCACGCGTCGGGGCGGCGTTCCGCGGCTCCGATCTGCCGGGGTCGCGGGTCGATCGTGCCGCCCTGCTCGCGTGGCTGGCGCTGTCGCGCACGGGCGAGCTGGCGCCAGGGGCCGACGCGCCGGCCACGAGCCGTGCCTGGTATGACGAGCTGCGTCTGCCGGGGCCGCTGGCGGCTGGTCTCCGCGAGGTGGAGCTGGACGAGGGGCAGGCGTGGTGGGTCGCCGATCACGTCCGGGTGCTGCTGGCGCTGCCACGGCCCTCCAGACTCCGAGGCCCCGTTGCGACGCTGGACGCCAGGCTGATCGCCGCGTGGCTCGCCGACGACGCCGTCCGGGCCGCCATCGGTGTGAACACCTGGGAAGGCGTCGAGTGGCTCGACCGTGACCGTTTCCGGTCGCTGCTGGCATGGGCCGAGCGGCTCGATGGACTCGAAGCCGAGGAGCGTGCCGAGGCCAAGGGCGAGGCCGCGGCCCCGCACGACGGAGAGCGCGTTTCGGAGGTCGTCGAACGACTGCTCGCTGTCGCCGAAACAGCCGGGTATCGGGTGGACTCGCTCCTGAAGCTGCTCGGCTCGACGGGTACGCGTGGTGACGCGGTGCTGTGACACGCAAGGTGGCACGGACAGGCCGGATGGTTCGGGCATGGACCGCTCGACCGACCTCGCTGTCGACTTCACCCTCGCCCCTGCCGCGCTGCGCTTCGCGGTGGAGGTTCGTCTCCGCCGTTCCGGGCAGCGATGGGTCGCGGTCGTCCAGATCGATGGCCGTACCCAGACCGGCATCGGCACAACGGCACGGGCTGCCCTAACGGCCGCGCTGGACTCGCTCGGCCAGCTCGCCGTGACCGTACTGATGGCCGATCCAGCGCTGTTGGAGCCAAGCGTCGCGATCGCGGAGATGGCCACGGGTTGAAGGCGTAGCTGGAGCGACGAGCATCGGCCGGATCCAGCTGGCCCTGCGTCAGCGCCGGTCGTACGCCGCCCGCAGCCAGGCTTCCAGCTCTGCGTCCACCTCGGCGACGTCCGAAAGCCGGACCCGGCGACTCGCCATGCCGGTCATCGGCTCCAGGCGACCGGCCGGCGCCACATCGTCCAGGTTCAGGCAGAGGTCGACGCGGCTTCGCGTGCCCGGGCCGACCATCGCGAACTGCTTGTTGCGGCGCAGCGAGACCCAGGCCTTCTTGGGCTCGAGCTTCACGTCGTCGCCGAATCCGGCCGCCATCGTCACCACCGCGTCGTGGATCGGTCGAAGCGCGGCGTTCCTGCCCGAGTACATCGCCTCCACGAGCTGGTCGCCCGCGGGATCGTCTGCCGATGCCAGCGCCCGCAGAGCGATGAGGTTCGCGTAGCCACCGCTGAGGCCGTGCTCCTCGCGCAGGAACCTGGTGATGGCACCGTGTTTCCCTAGCCCGCGGGAGCGCACGAGCTCGATCCATCGTCCAGCGAGTGCCCGCTGCTACGCTCGAGGCTCGCCACCATCGACGCCCATGCCGGGTCCTGGCTGCTCATGGCCCTCTCCTCTGTACTCATCGGTCACCGATGACCGAACGACGAACGGCCCTCGCGAATCGACCACCGCTCCGGCTCTCGCGGTCAGCCGATCCGCTCAAGCACCACCACTGGGATCTGCCGTGCCTTGACGCGCTTGCGGTAGCTGTCGAAGAATGGCATCTGGGCGGCTTGCTGGGCGAACAGCCGCGTCCGCTCTGGCTCCATCGCCGGTACCGCGCGTGCCCGGAAGGTCTCGTTGCCGAGTTCGACCTTGACCTGCGGGTTCGCCACCAGGTTGTGGTACCAGCTGGGGTGTGTCGCTGAACCGCCCTTGGACGCGATCACGACCAGCCGACCGCCGTCGGTGCTGAAGTTGAGCGGCGTCGTGTGCGATCTGCCGCTCCTCGCGCCCACGGTAGTCAACAGCAGCAAGGGCAACGTGCGCCGCCGTGGGCGTCCGCCGCTCGAGCGGAAGGACTCGATCACTCCGGCATTCATCTTCTGCCAGTAGTCGGGGGTGTGAGGACTCATGAGCGCTCCTGCGGGAGAGGCTGGCGATCGGTGCTGACCGCCCAATCATCGAACCTTCGGCGACGACCGCGCATTCCGAGGCACCCAGGGCCATCTCATCCCGTACCATCGCCCCGATGACAGCTCGGAGCGCGCGTACCCGGTGACGGCCGAGCGCTGGTCCGGTTCGGACGACTACGAGTGGTATGTGGGGCGCTGGAGCAGGCTCGTGGCCGCCCCATTCCTGGAGTGGCTCGCGATCCGGCCGGGCGCAGACTGGATCGACGTCGGTTGCGGCACGGGCAACCTCACGGCTCGCATCCTGGAGCTTGCGGCACCCCGGACGGTGCTCGCCGTGGATCCATCGGCCGACTTCCTCAGTGCTGCGGCGCAGCGGACCTCCCGCGACGGCGTCCGCTTCGTCATCGGCTCGGCGGAGGCGGTGCCCGGCCAGGCCGGCAGCGCTGACGCCGTCGTCAGCGGCCTCGTGCTGAACTTCGTGCCGGACGCGGCGGCGGCATTGCGAGAGGCCGTCCGGCTGACTCGTCCGCGAGGGACGGTGGCAGCCTACGTCTGGGACTATGCCGAGGGGATGGAGCTGATGCGGCGCTTCTGGGACGCCGCCACCGTGCTCGATGCCGCCGCCGCGCAACGCGACGAGGGTCGCCGCTTCTCGATCACGAACCCAGCGGGCCTCACCCGCCTATGGTCAGATGCCGGACTCACCGCCGTCGAGGTTCGCTCGATCGACATCCCGACAGAGTTCCGCGACTTCGATGACTACTGGGGGCCGTTCCTCACCGGCGTGGGAGCTGCACCGGCCTATGCCGCCGGGCTCGACGCCGGGCGGCAGGAGCGGCTTCGCGAGCGGCTCCGGGCATCTGTGCCAGTGGCGCCGGATGGCACGCTCCGGATGACCGCGCGCGCCTGGGCGGTTCGCGGCGAGCGGTAGCAGGACCCGGCCGCCACCCCCGTTCTGGACCTTGTCAAGACCTTGTCAAGGGCGTATCCTACGGAACTAGCGCCTTGTCAAGACTTGACACGGCGCATGTCCATGTCCGGGGAACCGTGGCGGCGGCACCCGGCAGAGCGTCCGAGGCCCCCAGTGCGGCCGGACGAGCGAAAGGCCAGGAGTAGCGGTTGTCGGTCGGCGTTGCAGCCGAGATCAAGAGCAAGCTGGACCTCGTCGAGATCGTCGGCGAGAGCGTCAGCCTGCGCAAGGCAGGCACCACCTTCAAGGGCCTCTGTCCCTTCCACGGTGAGAAGACCCCCAGCTTCACGGTCACGCCCGCTCGGGAGAGCTGGAAGTGCTTCGGTTGCGGCAAGGGCGGTGACCTCTTCTCCTTCGTCATGGAACGTGACGGCATCGACTTCCCGGAGGTCCTCCGGCGCCTCGCTGCCCGCGCCGGGGTGGAGCTCGACGAGCGGTCCAGCCGCGAGGACGCCCGGCGCAAGCGTCTGCGCGAGGTGCTCGAGCAGGCGATCGCGTTCTACCACCAGGTCCTGACCGGCACCAAACACGGTCAGGCTGCCCTCGAGTACCTGCACGGGCGGGGCTTCACCGACGCGACCATCGAGACCCACCAGCTGGGTTGGTCGCTGGAGGCATGGGACGAGCTTTCCACGCGCCTCGTCACCAAGCGCGGCGTCCGCGAGGACGAGCTGATCGATACCGGGATCGCCAAGCGGAGCCAGCGCCGCCGCGGCGTCTACGACACCTTCAGGGGCCGCATCATCTTCCCCATCCGTGACGCCAACGGGAACCCGACGGGCTTGGGTGGCAGGATCCTCGGCGCGGAGCGGAACACGCCGGACGGCCGCGGCACGGGCCCGAAGTACCTCCACACCTCCGCCACGCAGCTGTTCGACAAGAGCCGCACGCTCTATCTCATCGACAAGGCCAAGGGCGCGATCCGGAAGACAGGCCGCGCGGTCATCGTGGAGGGCAACACCGACGCGCTGATGGCCCACCAGGCCGGTTTCGAGAACGTCGTGTGCAGCCTCGGCACCGCGCTCACGCCGGGCCATATCGAGCTCGTCACCCGGTACGCGCCTGAGATCGCCCTGGCCTATGACGTCGACGCGGCCGGCCAGAGTGCCGCGACCTTCGGTGCCACCGAGCTCTCCGCGCTCGTGAGCGAGATCGAGCGGAGCCCGCACCGGGGCAGGCTGACGGAGGTCGGCGTCGTGCGCCTCCCCGCGGGCAAGGACCCGGACGAGGTGATGCGCGACGAGCCGGAGACCTGGCGCAAGGCGGCCGACGAGCCGCAGCCGATCATGGAGTACCTCATCGACCGCTACGCCCAGCGGCACGACGCGCGCACGATCCAGGGCCGCGAGCGGCTGGTGAACGCGGTGATCCCGACGCTGCGGACGATCGGCGACCCGGTGCGCCGGGACGGCTACCTCCAGCTGCTGGCCCGACGCTCCGGCGTGGACGAGCGGGTCCTGCTCGAGTCGCTGCGCCGGACCGACGCTCCCCTCGGCGGGATCCAGCGGCCCGGCGCTGGCGTCCAGAGCGGCGGGCCAGGGGATCACGGTGGCCGCCGTATCGACCTCGACGCCCTGCTGTCGGTCCCGGGGGCCCTCGATCCGGAGGCTGTGCGGCGCATGCTGGAGCCGGTCGAATCGACCCTCCTCCGACTCATCCTCGTCCACCCGGAGCGCCAGGAGCGCATCCGCACCCGCCTACGGCCCGAGGAGCTCATCACGACGCCCGCCCGCGAGCTGTGGCGGGCGATCCTCGCCCACCGCGGTCCGGATGGTGAGCGACCCTTCGAACGCAAGCCGTTCCTGGACAGCCTGGACCCGACGGTCGGGGCGATCGCCCGAACGCTGTACGCCCGGACCGACCCACTTCCCGACACGGACGAGGGGCTCGACGGCGCCCTCGCCGACTGCATGCTGCTGCTCCGGCGCCGGAAGCTTGACGAGCTGTTCGAGTACAAGCGCGCCGAGCTCGTGGAGGCCGAAGCGGCCGACGACGAGGCGACCACCGATCGCATCCGTCGCGAGATCGCGGCACTCCGGCAGGAGCGCGCGGACGTCGACATCCTCAAGAACGAGAACAGTCTGCTCCATCGCAGGCCACGACCCGAGACCCCACCGACACCTACCCACGCAGGAGGCCTGGCATGAGCATGAATCCGGAAGACAAGCTGCTGGTCGCATCCGTCCTTGAACGGAAGCGCCGGCGCGATCCGGACGAAGACGCGATCGGCGGCAAGCGCCCCGCCGAGGACGACGAAGAGACCACCGGTGTCGACGCCGCGGCTGCGCTCGGCGTTGCGGTGACCGTCGACGATGGCGAAAAGGCTCCCTGGGAGGAGCCGCCGGCCAAGATCACTTCCGAGGAAGCCGAGGAGCCGACCCAGGAAGAGCTCGAGGCGATCGCCGCCGACATGATCGGCATCGACGACCCCGTCCGGATGTACCTCAAGGAGATCGGCAAGGTGCCCCTCCTGACGGCGGAGGAGGAGGTCGTCCTGGCCAAGGCCATCGAGCTCGGTGAGCAGATCATCGACGAGCCCTGGAAGGCCGTGCTGTCGCTCTGGGAGTGGACCCGCAACGACTCCGAGCGCAAGACCAGGGACAAGCATCCTCAGCACCGCCTGCCGTACGGGCCAGAGACCGAGAAGATCGTGCGCGGTGCCTTCGCAGCCGCCGAACAGGATGGCCTGCTCCAGCCGACGCCCGACTTCCACTTGACGAAGGCAGCGCGGGAGGCTGGCGAGGGCACCAAGGGCCTGCTCAAGGAGGCCAGGGCCCTGGTCACCGGCTACAACACCGAGAAAGATGCGGAGAGGTTCACGGGGCTGGTGGATTTCGCCTGGCGAGCCGCCCACAACGGGGACCTCGACTCGCGCGATAACGTCGGCCTGCGCGCGCTCTACGACTGGTCGCGCGAGGTCGGCCACGATGCGCTGAGCCGCTGGATCCTCTCGAACCACGACAACGATCTGATGCGCGAGATGGGCTTCGACCCGACGGTCGACCAGCATCTCAAGCCGCGAGACCGCCGGGGCCGTCTGGTGCGGATCGGCAAGGACGGCCGCGAGCAGCTGACCTCGGCCAACCTGCGCCTCGTCGTCTCGATCGCCAAGAAGTACATCGGCCGTGGCATGTCGTTCCTGGACCTCATCCAGGAGGGCAACATCGGGCTCATCCGTGCAGTCGAGAAGTTCGACTTCGAGAAGGGCTTCAAGTTCTCGACCTACGCCACCTGGTGGATCCGGCAGGCGATCACGCGAGCGATCGCCGACCAGGCGCGAACGATCCGCATCCCCGTCCACATGGTCGAGACGATCAACCGCCTCATCCGTGTCTCGCGGGGACTGCTCCAGGAGCTCGGCCGCGAGCCGACCGTGGAGGAGATCGCGGAGGCCATGTCGCGCGGCCAGGAGGTGGTCGTGACCCCCGAGAAGGTCCGCGAGATCATCAAGGTCTCGCAGGAGCCGGTATCACTCGAGACGCCCATCGGTGAGGAGGAGGACTCGCACCTGGGCGACTTCATCGAGGATCGCGGCGCCCTGGCACCGGCGGAGGCCGCCTCGCACCAGCTGCTCAAGGAACAGGTGGAGGCCGTCCTGGACTCGCTCTCAGGGCGCGAGCGGCGCGTGCTCCAGCTGCGCTTCGGCCTGGAGGACGGGCGTGCCCGGACCCTCGAGGAGGTGGGCAAGGAGTTCAACGTGACCCGCGAGCGGATCCGCCAGATCGAGGCAAAGGCGCTGCGCAAGCTGCGCCACCCGTCGCGCTCCCGGAAGCTCAAGGACTACCTGGAGTAGGACCGGGCCGTGTCGGACCTCGTGACAGCCGTAACGGCGTGGGCGGAACGCCGCGAAGACGTGCGCGCCGTGATCCTGGTGGGGTCGCGCGCCCGGGTGGACACGCCCGCCGATGCGTGGTCGGACACGGACCTTGTCCTGCTCGTCGACGATCCCCCGTCGTATGCCGCTGACCCTCGATGGCTCGAGGCGTTCGGTCGACCGCTCCTCACCTTCCTCGAGCCGACTGCCGTCGGCGGCGCCATCGAGCGGCGGGTGCTGTACGAGGATGGAAGCGATGTCGACTTCGCCCTGATCCCCGCCGGCGATGCGCTCGGCGTCGTGCGCGACGAACGTGCCGTGGAGGTCCGGGCAGTCTTCGCGCGCGGCTACCGCGTGCTGGTCGACAAGATGGGAGTCTCCGCGACGTTGCCGGCGGTGACCGGTAGGCCGGCACGGGTCGCGCTCCCCGGCCAGGAGGAGTT
>JACDBP010000359.1 GCA_013694835.1 Chloroflexota bacterium | reverse complement strand
CGAAGACGCTGCGCTTGAGGCCGGATGGATCCGGTCGCACGGCCAGCGCGACGATCGCCTGGTTGTGGCGATCGCGCCCGACGAGCAGGGTCCGGACCGGTACGGTGAGGGTGACCTCCGGCGTGCGGATCAGGGCGTCGTCGGTCGCCACGACGATCTCCGCGCCCACCGCGCGGTCGGCGAGCTTGCCGGCCAGCTTCAGCGCGTCGGAGAGGTCGCCCGCGGCGTTCGACTGCTCGATCGACTCGATCGCCCGGGCGATCCGACCGCGGTCCGTCGCCTCGTTGGCGACGAGGCGCGCCGTCTCGCCGGCGGCGATGACGCTCACCTTCCCGTCGGAGGGCAGCTGCGACAGCGCACCGATGGCGGCCTGCTTCGCCGCCGCGAGACGGTTCGGGAAGACGTCCTCGGCGGCCATGCTGGCCGAGGCATCGACGACCAGCACGAGGTCGCGGGCCAGGCCGGCAGGCCGCTCGCCGAAGGGACGCGCGACGATCAGCGCCAGCGCGATAGCCAGCAGCAGCTGAAGGAGCAGCAGCAGGGAGCGACGGAGGCGCTGCCACGGCGCGTTCGCCTCGACGTCACGGACAAGGTGCTGCCACAGGAAGGTGCTGCTCACGGTCTGCTGCCGGCGGCGCAGCCGGAGCATGTAGAAGGCGACGATGAGGGGCACCGACGCCAGCCCGAGGAGTGCCAGCGGTGCGAGGAACCCCATGAGAGCGGCCCGGCCGCCTACGCGACCACGCGTCGCCGCCGCAGCTCGGCGAACACGAGGTCCGCCAGCGGCAGCGTCGTGGCGGTCGGCACGTACGCGACGCGGCGCTTGCTGGAGACAGCCTCCAGGCTCGCCTGCCAACCGCTCAAGCGCCTCTTGTACTCGTCGATCGTGGACAGGTCCGCGGTGATGTCCACGCCGCCGCCAGTCTCGCGGTCCACCAGCCGCAGATCGCCCTCCAGGGGTGGGTCCAGCTCCTCGGGGCTCAGTGTGTGCAGCACCGCGACCTCGCAGCGGGTCCCCGCCAGCTCGCTGATCGCCCGTTCCGCGTTCGCATCGAACAGGTCCGAGATCAGCAGCATCGGACCGCGCTGGGTGAGCTGCGCCGCGTAGTGGCGGGCACACGCCGCGAGATCGGTCGGACCAGGCGCGGGGTTGACGCCGGACAGATCGGCCAGCACCTGGAAGATGCGGCCCGTGCCTCGGACCGCGGCAAACCGTCTCGCAACGCGGCCCTGGAGGACGGACACGCAGACCCGGTCGTACGAAGCCAGGCCGACGTAGGCGAGGGCGGCGGCGGCCCGCTTGCCGAACTGCAGCTTGTCCGGCGAGCCTCCGTCCATCGAGCCCGATGCGTCGAGCAGGATGTGGACGGTCACGTCCTCCTCCTCGACGAAGAGTTTGATGAACAGCTTCTCCAGGCGGGCGTAGACGTTCCAGTCGAGCGCTCGCAGGTCGTCACCCGCGATGTAGTTGCGGTAGTCGGTGAACTCCACCGACTGGCCCCGCTTGGCGCTTCGACGGACGCCCTTGATGCCTCCGTGCACTGCCGTCCTGCTCACCAGCATCAGCCGCTCGAGCTGGCGCAGGAAGCCTTCGTCGAACACCGTGGGGTCGACGGCTGACGGCAGCAGATCGAGCTGCCGTGAGCGGGCGGGCTCCAAAGCCGCGCCTGCGCCGGCCGCACCGATCCGATCGTCAGGCACGACGACTCAGTCGACTGACGGGGTGGGGACGGCGTCGATGACGGCGCGCACGATCGCGTCGCTCGAGATGCCCTCTGCCTCTCCCTCGAAGTTGCGGATCACGCGGTGCCGCAGGGCGGGCAGGGCGACCGCCTTGATGTCGTCGGTGGCGACGTTGAATCGACCCTCGAGCAGCGCATGGATCTTGCCGGTCAGCACCAGGGCCTGGGCACCCCGTGGTGAGCCGCCATAGCGGACGTACTCCCGGACAAGCTCCGGCGCGCGCGGTTGGTCCGGATGGGTCGCTGCGAGGAGCGAGACAGCGTAGGCCGTGACATGGGGCGCGATCGGGACACTGCGCGCCAGCTTCTGCATCTCCACGATCTGCGCCGCCGTGGCGACGTTAGCGGGCCGGGCTGCCTCTGCGCCGGTGGTCCGATCCATGATCGTGATGAGGTCCTCCTCGCTCGGAAAGGGGACCCAGAGCTTGAAGAGGAAGCGATCGAGCTGCGCCTCGGGGAGCGGGTACGTGCCCTCCATCTCCAGCGGGTTCTGGGTCGCCAGCACGAAGAACGGGGCGTCCAGCTTGTGGCGCTCCCGCGCGACAGAGACCTGCTGCTCCTGCATCGCTTCGAGGAGCGCCGACTGCGTCTTCGGCGTCGCCCGATTGATCTCATCGGCCAGCAGAAGGTTCGCGAAGACCGGGCCCGGCTGGAACCGGAAGTGACGCGCGCCACCTTCCTCGATCAGCACGTTCGTGCCGGTGATGTCGGCGGGCATCAGGTCCGGCGTGAACTGGATGCGGTTGAAGGCGCAGTCGAGGACCTCCGCGAAGGTCCGGACGAGCATCGTCTTGCCGAGGCCTGGCACGCCCTCCAGGAGCGCATGGCCATTGGCGATGAGGCAGATGAGCGTCTGCCGAACGAGCGCGTCCTGGCCGACGATCACGCGCTGGACTTCGCGTTCGATGGTGCGCGCCCGATCCCCGAACGCTTCCGGGGTGAGCGGTGTCGCGGGGCGTTCAAGGGTCGTCGCCTGATCGGTCATCGGTCATATCTCCTGTCGGCCGCGTGACGGCGGCGGGTGATCAGTTGCTCGGGTCGAGAGAGGAGAAGTAGTCCTTCACGTAGTCCTTGACGCCGAGCGGCACGTAGCTCCGATCGAGGCTGGTGATGGCGAAGTCCTGGAAGTCCTGGAACACGTTGCTGTAGGGAACGATCGCGTTGTTGTTCGTCCCCTGGCCCTGGCCGTTGCCCTGCTGGGTCTGGCCGTCGCCTCCCTGGCCGGCGATGTACGAGGGATCACCT
>JACDBP010000354.1 GCA_013694835.1 Chloroflexota bacterium | reverse complement strand
GTCCTGCCGGTACCCGGATGACCGTCCGTGGCCCCCCGCCGGTATTTCGGTCAGCGGCGAGCAGGAGCTCGAGCGGCGTGCCGCGCCAGCGCCAGAACTCGGCTGACGGCCACGCCAGTTGCCATCGGTCACCTGCCGCGTCGCGCCCGGTGATCGCCACGTAATACGCCGCCCGGTCGATCAAGGGCCGGAACGCGACCTCGCCACGCACGCGACGCCCGTCGATCTCCAGCGGCGCGGTCGCCAACGGCCGAGTGGCGGTCCGATCGACCAGAGGACCGTCGGGCTCGCCCGCAGCACCCTGCCAGATCTCGAGTCGCACGTCCGTCCAGCCTGCGAGTGTCGCGGACGGGCCGAGCGTGCCGCTGCGGCTCACGGTCACCGGGCCTGGCCCCTCGAACGGACCGGCGGAGGCGGAGGCGTCGTCGAGCTCGACGGGTGGATGCTCCAGACTGACGAACGGCCCGATGTGCGCGTACTCTTCGGCCGGATCAAATGCAATCGCGCCTCCGTCAAAGGTGGAGACGTGCGCTGCGCTGCCGATCATGAACGTGCCCACCACCCCGATGAGTAGCAGTCCGAGCACCGCCGCGGCCGTCAACCGGTGGCCGGGAAACCAAGTCGGCAGAAGGCGTGGGCGCAGCACGCCGAGCGCAAACCAGGCCGGCATGGCGGCCATGATCAGAGCGCTGGAGACGGTCCAGCGTGCCTCGACTACCACCAGCCCGACGACGGCCGCCACCCCGCACCCCAGCAGCAGAACGGTAGGGCGAACTTGCTCAGGGGGTCGCCGCGCGGCAATGGCGACGCGTCCGAGCAGGCCGCGGCCGACGGCGTATGTGGTCGCCGCGCCGGCGAGGGCCGGCAGATGGCCGTCGAGCATCGGCGACCAGTCCATGGCCAGCAGCTGCGGGCCGACGATGGATCGGATGGCGGCCAGGACGAGGCCGAAAGCCAGCGCGATGAGGAGGATCAAGGCCCAGGTCATGACGAAGGCGCGGAATGCGGTGCCGAGGCTCACCGCCAGCGCCACCCCGGCCGCCTCGAGCAAATGCCGCGGCTGGCGATGGGCCGCGGCCAGCTCGCTGGCGAGGTGCTCGGGCGAGCCAAGGCGCTGGAGCGCTTCGCGCTGTGCCACGTCGAGTGGCAGGCCGCGCTCGACCAACGCCGCGGTCGCATCCGCCAGGTAGGCAGCGATCTCCTCGATCGCCGATGCGCGCTCAGTCTCTGGCAGGGGCAGCGCGGAGGCGAGCCGATCGAGGTAGACCTCGACCAGTGGCCGATCAGGCACTGCGCACCTCCGTCACCGTCCTCGGCGCGCCGGCGGCGACCGATCCCACCTCCGTCACGAAGCGGTCCCATTCGCGTCGGGCGTCGACGAGCAGGCCGCGTCCGGATTCGGTCAGCGTGTAGTACCGACGTCGCGGCCCTCCGCGCCCCTCCTCCCACGAACCGCTCAAGGCTCCACGGGCCTCGAGCCGATGGAGTGCCGGGTAGAGGGCGCTCTCACTCAGAGCCAGGCCGACGCCGCGATCGCGGATGAGCTGCGCGATCTCGTAGCCGTGATGCGGCTCGTCTTCGAGCACCGACAGGATCAGGAGCTCGGTCGTGCCCTTGAGGAGTTGGCTGCGACGCAGAGGGCTCACGGATGCCTCCCCAGTACCTCGTTAACTGAGGTAGTGACGAGAGCATGCGCCTCCATCGTCCGGCCTGTCAAGGGTCAGAGAGCCGCGAGCGATTCATCGAGGCGGACGAAGGGCTTGACCGGTGACACATCGGATCATCAGAGTTGGTGACGAGGGCAAGGAAGGACGATCGATGGTGTGCCGGGGATCGAGGTTGATGTCGTGCATGGCCGCGCCGCCGCTGGCCGTGATGGTCATGCTCCTGGCCCCGGGCGCGACGCGTGCCTGCTCCGGGCCGCCGCTCACCTTCGACGATGTCGTCATCGGCTCGGAGCTGATCGTGGAGGGAACCGTCGAGGAGCTGATGCTCGACGGGATGGCGTATCGGCTGGGCGTCACGGAGGTCTTCAAGGGAACCGTGCTCGGTGACGAGGTGCGCATCGGTCCGGCGAGCGGGCCGGTCGGCAGAGGTTGCGAGGTCGGTCTCCAATTTGGGCAGCACGTGGTGCTTGGCGTCGTCGACGTGGATGCGCCACTCAACAGCCTGGCGACGGCGGTGTGGTTCGTGGCGCCGGACGGCAGTCTGTCCAGCCCCGGCTCGCTGTGGGAGCTCGCCTCCGACATCGAGGATCTGCGTGAGCAGCTGAGGCAGGCCATCCCCGACACGGCCGTCGAGGTCTCGTCCGGCGGGACACCCGGCGGGCTCGTCATCCTCGGGCTGGCATGCGTTCTGTCGGCCATCCTGCTGCGGCTTTGGTCCGGCGATCGCGGTCATGCCGTCCTGCCCGGCGCCCGTCTACGGACAGGTGGATAGCGGCGGATCGAAGTCCAGCGGCTCCCACGGCTCATTGCCCGCAGCGGCCCACCCGATTGGGACCCCACGACGCGTCTATCTCATGGCCGACGCTCGCATACCGGAGACGAGCACTGGGAGACCAGCACTGACCGCCCGACTCGCCACCGACCTGCGCGCGCAACGACCAGAAGTCATCGCTGAGCTGCTGGATGCTTTCGGGCGCGAGCTGGCAGGAGTGGCATTCCTGATCGTCCGCAACCACGCCGATGCCGAGGAGATCGTGATGGACACGCTGATCACCGCCTGGTGGCGCGCGAACGATCTGCGTGATGACGGCGCCCTGCGGACATGGCTCCTGCGGATCGCTACCCGGCATGCCCTGTCTCGGCGACGGCGTCGACAGCATGTGACGACCGCGCTGCACCTAGCCGTTCCATTGCCCGCGGCGCCGACGGACGAGCCCTCCGTTGATCGCTTGCTTATCGCCGAGGCACTCAGCGATCTGCCCCCGAAGATGCGCGCCGCGATTGCGTTGCACCATTGCGCCGGCCTGAGCGTGCCCGAGGTCGCCGGTGTGTTGGGCACGAGCCAGAACACCATCAAGAGCAACCTCCGCGACGCCATGGCGCGTCTACGTGCCGCCTTCGATGTTCCGGGCAAAGGCGCGACGAATCCGGGGAGACGGAACGATGCCTGACGATCGAGACGAGCGCATCCTCTCGGCGTTGAGAGCCGAGGCGGCATCGGCGTCCCTGACGTTGACGGACGCGACCGTCCTCGAGCGGCTGGCTCG
>JACDBP010000338.1 GCA_013694835.1 Chloroflexota bacterium | reverse complement strand
TTCAACCGGGTCGAGGCGTTCATCCGGGGCGATGACAACGAGACGCTCCACGGCGTGGAGGAGCAGAAGCCGGCCCGCCGAAGGAAGCTCGCCGCGTCCCCTGCCGCGAAGGGAGCCAAAGCCACGGCGGCAGCGCGCTGAGCGCACCGTCCGGGGGCCTGTCCCGTTCGACCGGGGTCGACTACTCCCCCCACCGGCGCTCACGCTCCGGCAGGCTAGGGCGTGCGGTGCGCCGCAGTCGTGAGCGGGCGGCGGTGCTCGGCTACCGGGTCGCCCAGGGGGCCCTGGGCGTGATCCCGACTGCGATCTCGATGCCCGTGGCCAGCGGCGTCTTCCGTACGGCCTATTACGCCTGGCCCGCCAAGCGACACATCATCCTGGACAACGCATCGCACGTCCTCCGCAAGCCCACGACCGATCCTGACGTGAGGCGCCTGGCGCGCCGGATGTACTCGAGCTATGCCCGTTTCGTCGTCGAGTTGATGCGTCTGCCCTCGCGGCCGGCCGACGAGCCGAACCGATTGATGGTCTCGGAGGGCGAAGGCGCCGGAGGCTCGTTCAGGGCACTCTGGGAAGCGTTGCGCGACGAGGGGCGCGGCATGCTCGGCGTGAGCGCCCACATCGGCAGCATCGACATCCTGGCGGGGGCGTTCGCGGCGCGTGGACTGCCGATCTACGGCGTCGCGGACGACTCGGCCTATCCGGAGCTGTTCGAGCTGCTCAACGAAAGCCGGCGGCGCTGGGGGGTGGCGGTCATCCCGTGGCGCAACCTCCGCGAGATCTACCGCGCCCTGCGCGGGAGCGGCATCGTGGGGCTGGTCATCGACTGGGGTTACCGCGCGGAGGACGTGCCGGTCCGCCTGTTCGGGGCGTGGACCACGCTGCCGGCGGGCCCGGCGGTCATCGCGGCGCGGACCAGGGCTGCGCTGGTCCCCGTGATCTGCCGCCGGCGTGACGACGGCAGGTTCGAAGCGCGGCACTTCGATCCCATCGAGGTCACCGGCGATTCCCAGCGCGAGATCGCCCTCGCAACGCAGGCCTGCGCGAACGCCATCGAGTCGATGATCGCCGCGGCGCCGGAGCAGTGGTACAGCTTCAAGCCGATCTGGCCCCGGACGGAAACGGAGGCGCGGCGGCTCGAGGAGCGTCACGCGGCGATGCTGCTGGACGGCGTGGCCAGCCGCGCACCGAGGCGGTGAGGGATGCAGCGCGGGTCCGTCATCGCGACGAGCTCGCGATGCGTGCCCTGGATCTCGGGCTGCGAACCCTCGCCCTGCTGCCGCACCCACTGCTCCACCGCGGGGCTCAACTCCTCGGGGCCGGGCTATCTCTCGTCCAACGGGATCGGCGCGCCCTGGTTCGGGCCAACCTGGCTAGGGTGTGCGGCTACCTCGACGCCAGGGACATCGGCTCGCCCGCGGCGCGGCGCGCGGCGCACGATCCACGGGCGATGGACCGGCTCGTGCGCCAGGCCTTCGGGCACTACGTCCGCACCTACCTCGACACCGCGCTGGCTCACCGCTATACCCCCGAGTCGGTGGACCGACGGCTCACGCTCGAGGACCCGGATGCCCTGGATCGGACCCTGGCGGCCGTCGGCGACCCTGCCTCGCGCGGGCTCATCCTCATCGCCCTGCACTTCGGCTCGATCGAGCTCGCCGGGATGTGGATCAATGCGCGGGCAGGCCTGCCGATGACGGTGCCCATGGAGACCATCGGGAACGCCGCCGTGCAGGACTACCTGATGCAGGGGCGGAGCATGGCGGGGCTGCGCGTCGTGCCCGTGGAGGGCGTGGCACGGGAGTTGCAGGGCGCGCTCACCAGGGGCGAGGGTGTGGCCATCGTCGCCGACCGGCCGCTCGACAAGCCGGGCCGAATGGTCCCCTTGTTCGGCACCCCCGCATCGCTGCCGGCAGGGGCGGCGCTGCTGGCAGCCCAGAGCCAGGCGACGGTCATCGTGGCGGCTGCGCGGCGCGACGGCTGGGGGCGCTACCGGGGCAGGGTGGTCCCGATCCAGCTCCCAGCGAGCGGAACACGCCGGGACAGGGTGGCGGCGATCATGGAAGCTCAAGTCCGCGCATTCGAGGGCTTCGTGGCGGACGCGCCGGAACAGTGGTGGACGCTCTTCTTCCCGATCTGGCCGGACATCCCGGAGGGTTCGAACCGGTGACGGTACGCCGCGGCAGGGCGGACCTGCACATCCACAGCATGGCCTCGGATGGCATCTCGAGCACGAGCGAGATCCTCGACTGGGCGGTCGAGCGGACGGAACTCGACGTCATCGCCCTGACGGACCACGAGCGGATCGACGCCGCGGTCGCGGCTCGCCAGATGGCGCTCGAACGCGGCCTGCGGGTCGATGTGATCGTCGGCGAGGAGGTCACGACGCGCGGCGGGCACCTGCTCGGACTCTTCCTGGAGCGACGCATCCGGCCCTGGGCCTCGCTGCGTGACAGCATCGCCATGATCCACGACCAGGGTGGCCTGGCGATCGTCGCGCATCCCCTCGTGCCGTACCCCTTGTGCGCCAGCGAACGCAGCATCCGGCGCCTGATGGAGAGCGGCGATCCGCGGGTGCAGCCCGACGGGATCGAGACGTTCAACCCGACCACCGCCGGGATGCGCTGGCAGCGGCGGGTGCCGCCGTTCGTCGCGGAGATGGGCCTGGCGGCGGTGGGCAACAGCGATTCGCATCGGGCCGAGACCCTCGGCCAAGGCTACTCCACCTTCCGCGGGTCATCGGCGGAGGACCTGCGTGCGGCGATCCTTGCCCGCGACACCGCGTGGCACGGCTCCTTCTACCCGTGGCGGGAGCAGCTCGGCACGTTCCGCCAGCAGTTGCGCAAGAACGCCGCCGCGGTCCGTGACGAGCTGCGCGGCAAGGTCCTTCGGACGGGCACGGGGCGAGACCTCGGGTACCCGGGCGGCCGGCGCCGGCCGGCCCGCTACGATCCCGCCGACGAGGTGCGCTGACATGGTGACCTGCTCGCATGCTGACGTGCTACCACGATGAAGAGCGGCCTGGTCACGCCGTACATCTACCCGCTGCCGGGGGGCGTCAACGAGCACGTCCGCTACCTCTACGAGAATCTCATCTCGCGCGGCCACGATGTGCGCATCATCTCCAGCGCCCACGGCCTCCAGCGGAGCAGCGAGGGGGACGTCGTTCGCATCGGGCGTGGCTTCAGCGTGCCCACCAACGGCTCGGTGGGCACGCTCACCGTCTCGCATCGCTACCGCCAGCTCGCAAAGGACGTGCTCGAGGAGGAGCGGTTCGACCTCCTCCATTTCCACGAGCCGCTGGTACCGTTCCTTTCGCCGGTCCTGCTGCGCGAGTCGGACTCGGTCAATATCGCCACGTTCCACGCGTACGCCGGGTACTCGATCCCGTATCTCATGGTCAAACGCGCCCTGCGGGGCACGATCGATCGGCTGCATGGGCG
>JACDBP010000314.1 GCA_013694835.1 Chloroflexota bacterium | reverse complement strand
GCCGTACACGCCCTGGATCTGATCGTTTGAAAGCGTGAGGCGCGGCGCGGCCGCCGTGGCGTGGCCGTCCGGCTGCGCTGCCGCCCCCCCAATCGCGGTTTCACGCCGCCGCGATATACTGGATACTGTCACGTATCGAGTATCCGCTGTCGAGTACCGACCAATGACCGCCACCGAACCGAGCACCGCCGACACGCTGCGCCGGGACTTTGCCTCGGCCTGGGGCCGGATGGGCAGCGCATGGGGCGTGGCGCCGTCAACAGCGGCGGTCCAGGGCTACCTCCTCGTACTCGGCGGCCCACACACCGAATCGGAGATGTCTCGTGCGCTGGGGCTGAGCCACCGCGCCACCCGCGTGGCGCTGGCCGAGTGCGAGGCGTGGGGGATCATCGAGCGGGCGCCCGGACTGCGCCGAAGCGGCCAACGGGGACCGGCGGGCACCGCCTGGGTCGCCGTCCTCGACCACTGGGAGTGGTTCGGACGCGTCATCAGCGCTCGAAAGGCGCGCGAAGGCGACCCGGTCGTCGGCCTCCTGGAGCAGTACCGCGCCCAGGCGGCGGCCGTCAGGGGCGATCCCGAGACCCGTGCCCTCGCCGACCGGCTCGGTTCGCTCCTGGAGTTCGTCGGTCGCTTCGACCATGCGCTGGCGGCCTTCGCTCGGGCCGATACGGATGCGCTTCGGCGCCTGTTCGATGTGCTGGACCGCCTCGATGACACGGCGCTCGACCGCTTGTTCGCGGCCCTCCCCCACATCCCGGCCGCGGACCTGGCCGCGGCGGCGACGACACTTGCCGGGCTCTCGCCAAGGGGCCTGGGCAACCTGGTCTCGCTCGCCGCACGGCCCGGCGTCGGCCGCGTGGTGCGCGTCATCGCCGGAGGGGGCAGCTCGCGATGAGCGCGGCACGCCTGATGGTCTTCTACGACGCCGATTGCGGCTTCTGCACACGATCCGCCCAGGTCCTCAGGATGCTCGATCGGGCGGGCCGGCTGGAGCTTGCGCCGCTTCACGAGGCCGCCGAGCTGACGCCCGATGCGCCGCCGGTGGCGCGGCTGCTCGAGTCGATGCACGTGCGCGACCACCACGGGCGTTGGTCCGCGGGTGGGACAGCGTGGATGCGGATCGCGGATGTCCTGCCGCTCCTCCGTCCGCTCGGGCTCGCAGCCAGGCTGCCGATCCTTCGCGGGCTCGTCGAACCCGTGTACGACCTGGTGGCCCGGAACCGGCACCGCCTGAGCCATCTGCTCGGCGACGACGTGTGTGCCGTGGATCGGCTGCCCCGATGAGGATCGCCATCACCGGCGGCACCGGCTTCGTCGGGCGGCACCTGGCCCGGCGCCTCATCGCGGACCGCCACGAGGTGGTGGCGATCGGCCGCCGCAGCCGCAGCAGACGCGAGCCTCTGCCTGCGGGATCGACCATCATCGACGCCGAGATCACGGACGTCGCCCGCCTTGCGGACGCCTTCCGAAACTGCGTCGCCGTCGCCCACTGCGCCGGCATCAACCGCGAGCTCGGATCGCAGAGCTATGCCACCGTCCACGTCGACGGCACCCGAGCGGTCATCACCGCGGCCCGCCTTGCCGGCGTCCAGCGCCTCGCCATCCTGAGCTTCCTGCGCGCACGGCCCGACGGTCCGACGGCCTATCACCGCTCCAAGTGGACCGCCGAGGAGTCGATCCGCGGGTCCGGACTGACCTGGACCGTCCTCAAGGCCGGCGTCATCCACGGGCGGGGCGATCACATGCTCGACCACCTGAGCCACGCCTTCCAAACGTTCCCCATCTTCGGGCTGGTCGGCCTGCGAGAACGGCCGGTGCGTCCCGTGGCGGTGGACGACGTGGCGAGGGTGCTGGTGGCGGCCGTGACCGGCGACCCACGGCTGGCGAATCGGACGCTGGCGGTGCTCGGTCCCGACGAGATGCCGCTCGGCGAGGCCGTCCGCCGCGCGGCCCGCGTCACCGGTCGGCGGCCCCGCTTCGTCCGCCTCCCCATCGCAGTCCACCTGGTCATCGCCTGGCTCGCCGAGCGGCTGATGACGACGCCGCTGGTGTCGCTGTCCCAGGTGCGGATCCTCGCGGAGGGCATCACCGAGCCGGCGCCGTTCGCCGACCGACTGCCCGACGACCTGCTGCCCGCCACCCCGTTCTCCGACGCCGTCATCCGGGCGGGTCTGCCCGACCCGGGAGGATTCGGCCTCGCCGACCTGCGCTGGTTCAGCGGCACCACATGACGATGCCCGGCCCTCTGCGACTCTCCAGGGCCGATGTCCGCCGCGCCCTCACCGCGTACCACATCCGCTGGGGCAAGCTCACCGACGTCTTCGGCCGCCTCCGCAGCATCCAGTACGACCCGCTCAGCCCCGTCGGCTGTAACCACGACCTTGTCCTCCAGGCCCGCATCAAGGACTACAAGGTCGGCGAGTGGCAGAAGGCCGCCTACACCAAGCGCCTGATCTATGACGGCTGGGACAAGCAGGCGTCGCTCATCACCTACGAGGGCTGGAACGCCCGCCGCGTCATCCACAAGTGGCAGTCCCGCTGGTTCGACGAGATCTACCGAGACCACCCCGGCGCCGTCGAAGCCGTTCTCCAGGAGCTCGAAGCCATCGGTCCGATGTCCCCTCGCGACTTCGAGTTCCAGGAGCACAAGCCCGAATGGAAGGGCTCCTGGTACGGCCCCAGCCTTACCAAACAGACCCTCCGCGCCCTGTGGCACTCGGGCCGCATCATGACCCACTCCCGCCGGAGCGGCCAGCACGTCTACGACCTCACCGAGCGGGTCGTGCCACCGAGATATCTCAACGAACGACGCATGACCGACGAGGAGTCGGTCCGCACCATCCTCCGCGACCGCCACCGCGGCATGGGCTTCATCCGCCCCACCGCCCCCTACGAGGTCTGGGGGATGGACAACAAGGACTCCGACCACCGCGCGGTCCGCGACGTCATGGTGCAGGAACGCGAGCTCATCCCCATCGAGATCGAAGGCGTCAAAGCCAACGCCGCACCCGAGTTCCTGGCGTTCCTTGACCAGAGACCACCCTCCCGCGTCACCTTCATCGCCCCCCTCGACCACATCATGTGGGACCGGCGGATGATCGAACACCTCTTCGGGTTCTCCTACCGTTGGGAGGTCTACGTCCCGGAGAAGCTTCGCGAGCACGGCTACTACGTGCTCCCCGTGCTCTACGGCGACCGCTTCATCGGCCGCACCGAGATGCTGGCCCGCAACGGCACCCTCGAGATCAAGTACTGGTCCGCCGAACAGGGCCGTCTCCCCCTCGACCCGATCCGTGTCGCCCTCCGCCGATTCATGGCCTACACCAGCGCCACGGAGATCAGCTACGCCGAAGGTGTCCCGCACTTTCTCTAGCGCCGGACTGCGGTTGCGCGCTCCCCGGACGCATTCCGCTGGGAGGTCCCCTGGGCAGCGGCTCGTCGTCTACCCGGCGTCGCGCTTCTGCTTGGCGGCGATGCGCTTCCGCGCCTCCATGTTGGCCTTCATCCCGTCGCCCATCGACGCTGCGGGAGGCGAGGACCGCGCCTTGTGGCGAGCGCCCGTCTGGCGCGCCTCCCCGAGCGCGGCCATCCGCTTGGCGATCACCGCCTCGTAGCCCTCGTTCGACGGCTCGTAGTAGCGGCGACCGACGAGCGCGTCGGGGAGGTACTGCTGCGGAACGTCGTCGCCCTCGAAGTCGTGCGGGAACTTGTAGCCGACGCCGATGCCGAACTGCTTGAGCCTCGGGACGCTCGCTGGGAGGAGATGACCGGGTACGGGGAGCGACCCGTGGGCGAGCACGTCCGCCATCGCCGCGCCGTACGCTCGCCCCACCGAGTCCGACTTCGGCGACGACGTCACAAAGACGGTCGCCTGCGCCAGCGCGTACTGCGCCTCGGGCAGACCGACCCAGTCGAGCGCCTGCGCCGCGGCGACGGCCACCTGGAGCGCCCTCGGGTCCGCGTTCCCGACGTCCTCGCTGGCGCAGATGATGATGCGCCGGACGACGAACTTGGGGTCCTCCCCCGCGGCGATCATCGCGGCCAGCCAGTAGAGCGCGGCGTCCGGGTCGTTGCCGCGCATGCTCTTGATGAAGGCACTCACGGTGCCGTAGTGGCCGTCGCCTGCCCGGTCGTAGGCGAGGACACGCTCCTGGGCGGCGCTCTCGATGGCCTCCAGCGCGGGCTCGACCGGGCGCGAGGCCGTCGACCCCTCGACCTGTCCTGCGCTGGCTGATGGAGCGCCCCCCTCCCCGCTCTCCTCGATCGCGACCGCGGCATCCAGCACGTTGAGTGCCGCGCGGGCGTCGCCACCGGCGATCCCGACAAGATGCTCGAACGCCTCGTCACCGAGCGTCACCCGCCCGCCGAAGCCGCGCTCGTCGGCCATCGCTCGCCGGACGACCGTGCCCACGTCCTCGTCGGTCAGCGGCTCGAGCCGGAACACGCGCAACCGGCTGAGCAGCGCCGAGTTGACCTCGAAGTAGGGGTTCTCGGTGGTGGCGCCGATGAGCGTCAGCGTGCCGTCCTCGACCTGCGGCAGCAGCGCGTCCTGCTGCGCCTTGTTGAAGCGATGGATCTCGTCGATGAACAGCACCGACGACGCGCCGCCCCGATCGATCCACTCCCGCGCCCGGGCGATCGCGGCGCGCACGTCGGCGACGCCGCTCATCACCGCGCTGAGTGTCGAGAACGGCGCCCCGACCGACTCGGCCAGCAGCCGTGCGAGGGTGGTCTTGCCGACACCCGGCGGACCCCACAGCAGCATCGAGGTGAGGTGCCCGCGGACCAGCATCCGGCGCAGCGCCCCACGTTCCCCGACGAGCGGCACCTGGCCCACGAACTCCTCGAGCGACGTCGGACGCATCCGGGCAGCGAGCGGAGCGTGCGCCGCGGCACCCGCCGGCGCCAGCGAGAGCTTCTCGGCGAAGGGATCCGGCACGCGCGACGAACGTCCTGGCATCACCCCAGTCTACGGACCGCGGAACCGCGAAGCCTCCATCGCTTACCATCGCGGGGTCACCTTGGCGGCCCCAGCCGCCGTGCCCACGTTCCCGGAGCCTTGCCGTGCCTGCCAACGAGCCCCAGCTGCGCATCCCCGGGCCGACGCCCCTCCCCGACGCGATCCGCGATGCCGGCTCGCGCCAGATGGTCAACCACCGTGGGCCGGAGTTCAAGGCGCTCATCGAGCGGGTGGTCGTGGGCCTGAAGCGCGCCTTCCGCACCGAGAACGACGTGCTCATCCTGGGTTGCTCGGGCACCGGCGGACTCGAGGCGGCGGTCGTCAACCACCTGTCGCCCGGCGATGCCGTCCTCGGCGTCAGCATCGGCAGCTTCGGGGACCGCTTCGCCAGGATCGCGTCGCGCTACGGCGCCGACGTCACCAAGCTCGACGCCGAGTGGGGCCGGGCCTCCGACCCGGCTGAGGTCGAGCGGGAGATCGAGGCGATGAAGGCGGCTGGTCGCCCGCCGAAGGCCGTGCTGCTGACGTTCAACGAGACCTCCACCGGCATCACGAATCCGCTGCGGGAGCTCGCCGCCGCCGTGCGCCGAGCGGCGCCTGACACGCTGATCCTCGTGGACGCGGTGAGCGGTTTGGGCGCCGTCGCACTCGAGACCGACGCGTGGGACCTGGACGTGGTCGTGACCGGCTCCCAGAAGAGCTGGATGGTGCCGCCGGGACTGGCGATGGTCTCGGTCTCGAAGCGTGCCTGGGCAGCCGCGGAGCAGGCGGAGATGCCGCGCTTCTACTTCGACCTTGCGGCACATCGAACCTTCCTGGAGAAGGGCGAGACACCGTGGACGCCGATGATCAGCGTCCTCTTCCAGCTGGACGTCGCGCTCGGCATGCTCGAGCGTGAGGGTTGGGAGGCGATCTACCAGCGGCACATCGCGTGTGGAGAGGCGACCCGCGCGGGGCTCGACGCGATGGGCTTCCGGCTCTTTGCCGACCGCCGGTACGCATCTGACACCTGCACCGCGGCGTGGCTGCCGGACGGCGTCGACTGGTCGGTGCTGGGCAAGGAGCTGCGCAGCCGCGGGCTCGTGCTGGCCGGTGGCCAGGGCAAGATGGCGGGCCGCATCCTCCGTGTCGGGCACCTCGGCGCGGTCACCGTCGACGAGATCCTGGCGGCGCTCGAGATCCTTGAGGATGGTGCGGCGGCCGTCGGCATCGACATCAAGCGCGGCGTCGCGGTCGACGCCGCCGCCCGCGCCGCCGAGGCGGTGCTCGGCACCCGCTCCCGTGCAGCCGTCGCCGACGAGGCGCTGGCGACCACCGCCTGAGCCGCCGATGAGGATCCTCGTCGCGGAGTCCCTCGCGGAAGAGGGGCTGGAGGTCCTGCGCTCCGCCGGCCACGAGCTCGACGAGCGGCCAGGCATGACCCGCGAGGCGTTCCTCTCCGCGCTGCCCGACTACGAGGGGCTGATGGTGCGCAGCCAGGTGCAGGTGGACGCTGAGGCCGTGGCGTGCGGGTCGCGGCTGATCGTCGTGGGGCGGGCCGGCGTCGGCGTCGACAATGTGGACCTGGACGCGGCGACGCGCGCCGGTATCACGGTGGTCAATGCGCCGACCGGCAACACCATCGCCGCTGCGGAACACACGCTGGCGCTGCTCTTCGCGCTCGCGCGCCGCGTGGCGGCAGCCGATGCATCGGTCCGCAGGGGTGAGTGGAAGCGCAGCGCGTTCACGGGGGTGGAGCTTCGCGGCAAGACGCTCGGTATCGTCGGGCTGGGCAAGATCGGCATGGCCATCGCCGACCGGGCAGTAGGCATGGAGATGGAGGTCGTGGGGCACGACCCGTTCGTGACCGAGGAGGCCGCCGCGAACCACGGGGTCAGGCTGCTGGCTCTCGATGACCTGCTCTGCACCGCCGATGCCATCACCCTCCACGTGCCGCTCAACCGACAGACGCGGGACATGATCGGCGCGCGCCAGCTGGCGTCCATGAAGCCGGGCTCGCTGGTGGTCAACGTGGCCCGGGGGGGCGTCGTCGACGAGGCTGCGCTTGCCGCGAGTCTGGTGTCCGGCCACACCGGCGGGGCTGCCGTGGATGTGTTCAGCGCCGAGCCGCCGCTCGGCTCGCCCCTCCTCGGGGCACCGAACACCGTCCTCACGCCGCACCTCGGTGCCTCGACCGCCGAGGCGCAGACCCGCGTCGCGGTGGAGGCCGCGCAGCAGATGCTGGAGGTGCTCGGCGGACGATCTGCGCGGTACGCCGTCAACGCACCGCTCCTCACCCCTGAGACGGCGAAGGCCCTGGCGCCCTACCTGCCCCTGGCCACCATGCTTGGCCAGTTCTACGGGCAGTTCGCTCGCGGGCTCGAGTCGCTCACGCTGGAGGTTGCCGGCGACATCTCCGCCTACGACAGCGCGCCGCTGGCCGCCGCCGTGCTCCGCGGTCTCCTCGAGACCGTCACCGAGGAGCGCGTCAACCTGGTCAACGCCGGCCACCTCGCCCGCGCCCGCGGCATCACCCTGGTCGAGCGACGGACACCGGACGCGGGGCGCTACGCCTCACTCATCACCATCTCCGGTTCCGCGACGGTGGCCGGCACCGTGGCCGTAGCCGGCGGTGCCCGCCTGGTGCGGCTGGGCGAGTACTGGGTGGACCTCGAGCCGACGAGCTGGATGCTGGTGACGCGTCACCAGGACCGCCCGGGCACGATGGGCCGCATCGGCCTGATGCTCGGCGAGTCCGACGTGAACATCTCGGCGATGCACCTCGCACGCGGCGAAGAGCAGCGCGCCGACGCGCTGATGATCCTGGCGCTGGACGACGCCGTCCCGGACGCGGTCGCCGAACGGATCCGCGCCGACGAGGCGGTGCTCGACCTCTGGGTGATCCGGCTCGACTGATGGCCGACGAGGCCGCGCCGCCCGCGCTCCCCCTGCCCGACGCCACGATCGTCTTCATTCGCCATGGGGAATCGACCTGGATCCAGGAAGGGCGCTTCCAGGGCCAGGGCGACCCACCCCTGTCGGAGCTCGGCCGGCGCCAGGCGGAGCTGGTCGGCGGCCGGCTCGCGGATCCGCTGGCGATCCCCCAGCTGCCCGTGCCCACTGGATCTCCGGTGGGGGTGTGGCACTCGCCGCTGACGCGGGCGCGCGAGACGGCGGCGGCCATCGCCCGAGCGCGTCCTGGCGGCGACGGCGTCCGGCTTCGGTCGTTCCCCGAGTTCCTCGAGATCGGCCAGGGTGAGTGGGAGGGCCTACCGCACGCGGAGGTGGCAGCGCGATACGGTCCGCAGCTGGCTGCGTGGCGCCGCTCTCCCACGACGTCATGGGCGCCCGGTGGCGAATCGCTCCAGGAGGTCGGCGTCAGGGTGCGGCGCGGCCTGGTGACGCTTCTCGGGGAGCTGGGTCGGGGCTACGAGCCGCCGGCGGTGGACGCGGTGCCGCCGAGTCGGGTCCTGGGCTACGCGGGCGTGCCCGAGCCGGCGCGTGACCTTGCGAACGG
>JACDBP010000303.1 GCA_013694835.1 Chloroflexota bacterium | reverse complement strand
CGCCGGATCCGTGGCCGGGCATCGCTCTCGCCGTGACCCGCTTCGACCCGAACTGGGGTCCGGACGTCGAAGAGCCGTTCCATCCCGAGCAGGCCGTGACACTGGCCGAGTCGGTGCGGGCCGCCTGCGTCGGGCCCGGCACCTCTGCCGGGGATGATCGGTGTGGGCGGCTCGTCGCCGGATCTCCGGCGGACCTGCTGGTGCTCGACCGGGCGTTCCTGCGCGAGCCGGTGTCACGACAGGGCGGGCTGGCCCGGGCGCGGCCGTCGGCGACCCTGCTCGACGGCATGATCGTTCATCGCACGCCCGCCTGGGATCGGGAACCCGAGGTGCGATCGCCCAAGACGGGGGCGCCGTGATCGGTCACCGTGTGGTCGCCGACTCGGGGATGATGTTCTTGGTCGTTCCGCTCTCGAGACTGGCGATGGTGATGACGGCCGAAACCTTCGGTGAGCAGGACGGCGGAGCGACTCGGTGTTGTCCCGACCCTCCGGACATGTCACCCTGCAAAGGGACCCGCGGGGTCGATGGCACCGTCTGCGAACAGGATGTGGTGCCCTTCGCAGGGTCGGCGGCTGCTGCCTTGACGCGCGCAGCGGCATCGCGCCAGGCCGCCAGTCGTTTCCTGCGCGGCAGGCTCCTCCCGCAGGTGGTCATTCGCTCACTCGACTGAGCGGTCGTTCGTCGCGGCTTGCGGCGAGCGTCACGAGTGCGGTCGTGGCCCCGAAGAGCCAGTGTGCGATGAGCATCACGGCCTGTCGAGCGGGTCGGTCGCGATCGGGTGGCGGCAGGAGCCCGAGTGCCGGCACCCAGCCCGCATAACTGACGGCGTAGATGGCAGTCCCGTAGCCGATCCCCAGTGCGAGTGCCTGAGGCACGGCCTTGACGCGCGGGGCGACCGCCCCGTAGAGGCCGCCGGCAGCGGCGCCGAACCCAAGGTGCGAAAGTACCGACAGCCGATCCTCGGTCCTGCGGTCAAGGCGCAGCCCCCATCGGGCCAGCAGGCCTTCGGTGATCCGTTCGGGCGGGGGCGTCCCGATCAGCCCGGCGGCCCGAGCCGCGAGGATCGGGACGGCCATCACCGCGGACCCCAGCATGCCGCCAGCGGTGCCGCCCGCGACGCGCCTCGCCATCGACATCTTCTGCCCTCCGTCGTGCTGCAGGCGGTCGAGACCGCCATCCTGCCGAGACGGTCGATGGTACGGCGGTGGGCGTCAGGCCGGCTGGCGCATGAGCGCGGTCAGAAGCTGGGGTGCACCGCGATCGTGACGCTTCGGGAGACACCGCCGAACATCGCCGTGATCGTGACGGTCTGCTCCTCGTCCGACGACGAGCTGGTGACGGAAAAGTCGGCGGTCGACCATCCAGGGGCGACGGTAACTGTCTGCGGCACCTGGACGAGCCCTGGCTGGCTGCTCGTGAGGCCCACCACGGCCCCACCGGCCGGCGCCCTGCCGTCGAGGATCACGGTCCCGGTCGCGATGCCGAACGCGGGGTCGCCGGCCCACAGCTCCCGCGGCTTCACGCCGACACCGAGGAGCACGGCCCGCGCATCCGGCGCATAGCGATACACGATGCCCCGGCTGTGCTCCCCGCCGTAGGCCATCCCGTACAGCTTGCCGTTGGAGCCCTGGACGAGCGCGGTCGCCGGCTGCAGACCTTCGGGACCGCCGGCGAAGGTGTGAACGATGCCGAAGCGTCCGTTCCGCCGAACGCGGAAGACGGTGCCCTCGCGGTCCCCGTCGATCGGCTGGCCGCCGAACTGCGTGGTGCCATAGAAGCTGCCGTCGTCGACGAGCGTGAGGCCGTCCTGTGGCCGTGTGCCCGTCGACTGGTACCCGCCGTCGCGTCCAAGGTGGACGATGACCTCGAAGGGCGCACCGGAGGGATGGATCCGGTAGATCACGCCGGCCAACGCGCCGCCGTAGCCACCGGCGACCGTGACGCCGTAGAGGTACCCGTCGGCGGGATGCTGCACGAGACGGCCGCGCGGCCCCGCGCCCTCGAACTGACCGAAGACGTGCAGCAACTTGAACGCTCCGGTCGATGGCGTGATCTGGAAGATGGTGCCGCCGCCCGACCCATTCACGCTGCGCATCATGTTTGTCGTGCCGTACAGCCGTCCGTTCGCTGCCCGCGCCAGCGGAGCGATCGGGTTGACGCCGTCTGGGCCCGTGAATCGCCGGAGCACGGTGAAGTCCCCGCCCTTCGTGACCTTGAACACGGTGCCGCGTCCGAGCGGCCACGCCTGCTGGATGTCGCCGCCGACTCGCGTGGTGCCGTACAGGGCCCCATCAGGCCCTTCGACGAGACCGGCCCAGGGCGCGTCGCCATCGTGATAGTCGTTGAACGTGTGGATCGTCGTGATGTTGCCGTCCCGGTCCATCCGGAAGACGGTGCCGCGCCGGGTGTCCAGCGATCGGCCGCAGGCGTTCCCTTTACCGCCCCGCGCGGTCGTGCCGTAGAAGAAGCCGTCACTTGCCTGGATGAGCGCGCCGCGCGGCTCGTACCCGGCCGGGTCGCATCGATCGAAAGAGTGCAGGACGGTGACCTGGCCGGTCGCGCCGATCCGGAAGACTGTCCCGTAGCCGTCGGTCGTCTGCGGGGTCCCGTACATGGCTCCGCCGAACGGGGTGGTGCCGTAGAAGTACCCGTCCGTGGCCTGGATGAGCGCAGCCATCGGTTGCGCGCCGTCCGGCCCACTGAAGGCGTGGATGACCTTGGTGGCCGCGGCCAGAGCGGGCACGGTCGCGGTGAGGACCGCGGCGAGGGCGAGCGTTGCGGCAGTGAGTGGATGGGCTCTGCGTGCGCGTCGCTGAACGGACAAGTACATCGTTCTGGATCCCCCACCAGCTGTGTTCTGCATCCCGAGGCGTGCCATCACGCACCTCCCCACCATAGCCGAGACCCATTGGCCCCCAAAGGTTTCACCGGGCCGGAAGGCCTAGGCACCCCAACGTCCCATCCACACTCGGCCGGGCTCCGCGAGCCTTCACGCCCCGAGGTTGCGGTACCATCCCCCCGCGGGCGGCTAGCTCAGCTGGTTAGAGCACTTGCTTGACATGCAGCGCCCAGCAAGCGCAGTGGTCCACGAGCGCGGCGCGGACCAAAATGGGCGCAGTTATGCGGTGAGCTTCGCGGCCTCCCCCGACGGCCCGTTGTCGACACCGTGGCGAACAGAGCCGCGCGTCGGCGCGGACCGCCGCAAACGTCGCGCCACAGGAAGCGCACGGCCGATCGAGCGTCGAGCCGGTGTAGCCGTCATCGACGTAGCGATGCTCGGCGCCGGCGTCCTGGAGGCCGAGGCGGGCTACAC
>JACDBP010000285.1 GCA_013694835.1 Chloroflexota bacterium | reverse complement strand
GGTCCAGGCAGTTGGGATCGTCTTCGGCGATGGCCTCCCGGAGCCAGGTCGCATACCCGAGTCCGGCCTCCAGCGGGATCGACACGAGCAGGTCCCGCATCGGCGCGATGAGGTATTGAGCGTGGCGGCCCAGCCGGCTGCCGATCTCATCGGGGATGAGGAGCATGGCGGAACAGATGCCCTCACCCGACTGGAACCAGGTCGTGGGCACGTCGCCGACCTGGCCCTGGTGGGGCGGCTCCAGGCGCCGGGTGGCGCAGCGGTCGCGGACGTTGGCGACGGCACGATCGAACGCGTCGTCCGCCTCCATGCCCCAGCGGTCGAGCAGCTGCTGCGTGACGTAGAGGAACGCCGGCCCGATGTCGATGCCCATGCCGACCTCGATGCCGGGTCCGCGTTGCACGAGGACGGTGTCCGGGACGCCGGGCGGCATCGGCCTTCGGCGCGGGAAGACCGGGACGAGTTCTTCCGCGGCCTCGGACCACGGCAGGTCCGGATCCACCGCCTGGATGGCTGCGAGGATGTCCTCCACCGAGGCCTGGACGATGCCCGGTCCGACCTCCACGAGCCGTTCGGACCGGCGCCGCTTGCTCTTCCGTGTTGCGCTGGCACTGCTCATGCCGTGAGCCTCGCACCGAGCCCTTCACGGCCGATGCACGCCCGCTCATCCGTCGCTTATCGGGTCGGGCGGCAGCGTACGTACCTCCGATCAGCCGCTGGTGCCACCGAACCGGCTCGGGCAGATCCGCCGGTAGTCGCAGCCCTTGCACTTCCAGTAGGCGGGGCTCGCGGCGAAGTCGCCGGCGCGCATCCGCGCGGCCGTTGCGAGCAGCGCGTCGCGGTGGACATCTAGCTGCTGCATCGAGCGGGTGGTGGTCATGGGCGTGTCGGTCTCGGTGAAGTAGAGCGTCAGGCGGCTGGGTGCCGGGAGCCGGGCACCGGTCTCGGGATCGCGTACCGCGCCCTCGCGGATGGCCAGTGCGTAGGTGGTCAGCTGCTCGTCGACGTCCACCTTGGCCTGGCCCTGCGGGATCCCCGTCTTGTAGTCGATGAGCTCGATCGAGCCGTCCGGATGGCGGTCGACGCGGTCGATGACACCGCCGAGGCGGACGGGTGCAGACCCATCGCGAGGGTCGAGCGTCAGAAGAAACCCCACCTCGAAGAGCAGCGCCTCTGACGCCGAAGCACGCTCGCGATCGAAGAAGCGGCGAAGCTGCAGGTCGGCCTTGCCCTCGTAGTGCTCGCGGCTCTGCCGGTCGGGGAACTCGGTGGCGGCCATCTGCGCACGGTAGGCCCCGTCGAGCACCTCGAAGCTCGGATCCGGCTGTCCGAGGGCCCGCGCCGTGCGCCGCGCGATGGTGTACGCCTCGAACGCCGCATGCATCACGTGCCCGAACGCGAAGTGGCTCTTGGTGTCGTCCACCGGGATCTGGTAGACGCGCTCGAACGCGTAGCGCAGCGGGCACTCGCCGTAGCTCCGGAACTGCGAGTGGCTGAATGTCGGCGGCAGCGGCACCAGCTCCAGTAAGCCCGCGCCGGCCGGGGAGTGACCGCCGAGGACGGTCAGCGACACGGGGTCGCGTCCGGTGCGGCAGGCTTCGGGCCCCTCTCCCGCGGCGGTCTCGGCCAGCGCGATCAGCTCCGCGAGGAGGCCATCCCGACCGGCCGCGTCGTCCGGGCCGAGCACCTCCAGGGCGCCGATCAGCTCCACGGCCCTCCGGCGCACCTGGAACCGACGCTCGAACTCGGTCGGGATCGGCAACAGCCGCGCCGTGGCCGCCAACGGGTCGACGGCCGCCGGCTCGCCATCGTCCCCGGGCAGTGTCTCCACGGCCACGCGCCGTTCCATCCGGAGATCGTCCAGGCCGGCGCCGTCGGCCGGCGCCACCTCGCCGACGAACCGGCCCGCACGCGTCTTCCCGTTCGGGTGCTCGATGCTGGTCAGAAGCAGCCGGTCGCGCGCACGTGTCATCGCCACGTAGAGCAGGCGCCGCTCCTCGGCGACGTCGAACTCAGCGGGTGGCGCCTGGCGCAGCAGCTCCAGCGGGATCAGCAGCCGCTCACGGCGCTCGTCCGGGAACTCGCCCTGCACCAGCCGCGGCACGACGACGGCCTCGTACTCCAGCCCCTTGGCCTGGAAGACGGTCATCAGCTGCACGCCGTCCACGTGGCTCTGGGTCTGGCCATCGATGTAAAGGTCGCCACCGACGTCCTGGTACAGGTCCAGGTAGGCCACGAAATCGCCGAGGCTCGAGCGAAGATGCTCGCGCTGCCAGTCGGCGACGAAGCGCATGAAGCGGGCGATGACGAGGACGCTCCGCTGTGCCTCGACCGTGCCGGTCGCGATGAGGTCGTAGAGCAGGCTGGTTCGGGTCAGGTACGCCTCGAGCAGGGTGAAGGCGCCCTCGCGGTGCGCTCGCGGCGTCAGCTCGTCGAACAGGTCCATGACCCGCTCGAGCTTCACGCGCAGCGCCGTATCTAGCCGCTCGCGCCGCCGATCGAGCCGCTTCTGGTCGCGCTGCGCCCCGACTCCCGGTGCCACCGGCACCTCGCCCGGCGCCCAGAGGGTCGGCGCGGCAGAGCCGTCGGTCCGCTCCACCGGATGGCCATCCGGGTCGAACAGCTCCTCAGGCTCGACCACGTCCACGATGAGCTCGCCGGCGCGTCGGATCCTGGCGGCGGTCTCGAAGACGGGCGACTCCTCGAAGGCGGCCGCGCGCGTAAGCCGCACGATCTGGGCCGCGTCCAGGCGCCACGGGGGCGCCGACAGGACGCGCGTGAAGCTGACCGAGTCGTACGGGTCCGCCGCGACCCGCAGCGCGGCCTCCAGGTCGCGGACCTCCGGGTGCGCGAACAGGCCGACGCCACCGACCGCCTGGTAGGGGATGCTCGCGCGGCGCAGCCGGTCCACGATCAGGTCGCGATGCCGGTGCTTCCGGTAGAGCACCGCGACGTCGCGCCAGCGGCGGCCGGGGACCTGCCGTTTGGCATCGGCGATCCAGTCGACGATCGCATCCGCCTCGTCCGCCTCGTCCTGGGCGACCACGACCTCCACGGGCTGACCGGCCTCGCGAGTGGCGCCGAGCGCCATGCCCTCCTTGAGCCGCGCCACGTTGTTGGCAACGAGCCGCCCGGCGGACGACAGGATGTGCGCCGTGGAGCGGCGATTGCGGAGCAGCGGCAGCTCTCCGATGCTCTGCCGCGGCAGCTCCGGATCCCACGCCGGCGGTGCGCCGAACCGCTCGCGGAACTGCTGGAACGCCGCGTACGAGGCACCGCGGAAGCGGTAGATCGACTGGTCGTCGTCGCCCACGACCACCACGTTGTCGGGCCGGCCGGGCGCCCGCCCGAGCAGCTCCAGCAGCCGGATCTGGGCGACGTTCGCGTCCTGGAACTCATCCACGAGGACGTGCCGGAACTGCTGCTGGTAGCGCCGTAGCACGTTGGGGAAGTTTTGGAACAGCTCGATGACGCGCAGGATCTGCTCCCCGAAGTCCAGCGCGCCCCGCTCATGGAGCGCCTCCTGGTAGGCGGCGTAGACGCTGGCCTCCTCCTGGAGGCGGACCACCTCCAGCGCCTCGGCGTCGCGCTCGAACGTGGGCCAGAGGCGCTCGTGGCGCTCGTACTGCTCCGGTGTCAGCTCGTCCGGCCAGCCGGCGCGCCCGTCACCGCGTACCTCGCGACGGGCCTGCCGCCTGGCCTCGCGGCGCACCTCGTGGCCGGCGTTGTCGTGTGACAGGAACGGACGGACCCATTTCACCGGGCCGAGCGTCCCGCCGCGCAGCGACTCGATGCAGGTCTCCAGTGTGTCCGGCCACGCGCGCCGTTCGAAGTCCTGACGGCGCGCTTCCGCCACCGCCGCGTACTCGGCCGGCGATACGAGCTCGTCCTTGGCGCGGCTGATGAGATCCGCGAACTGGCCCAGGTTCGCATTCCGGTCGCGGTTGCCGTAGTACAGCAGCTCAAGGCTGGGTCGGATCTCGCGCAGCAGCAGGCGCTGGCCGATGGGGTCGAGCACATCGACCGCGGGCGGCAGCCCGAGCTCCGCGCGGTTCTCCGACATCACGCGGTGCCCGAAGCTGTGGAAGTTCCGCACCCACAGCCGTGACGCCTCGTCCACGCCGAGCCGTCGTTCGAAGCGCTCCACGAGTTCCGCCGCCGCCTTGACGTTGTACGTCAGCACCAGGATCTGCTCGGGCTGCAGGGACGCGTCCGTCGCGAGCAGGTGGGCGACTCGCTCCACGATCACCGTCGTCTTGCCGGTCCCCGCGCCGGCGAGCACCATCAGCGGCCCGTCGCCCCACTCGACGGCACGCCGCTGCTCATCCGAGAGCGCGAAGGTCCCAGGTTCCATGGTCGTCGGATCCATCACGTCGAGCGTAGGTCGTTCACCTCCGGGTGCGCGTACTGATCTGCCATCGACCGCCATCGTGCCCGTCCCGTGTGCCAGCTTGCGTGTCACGGCGCACGCGGAGGATCAGATCGAGACGAGCTCGATGTCCTCCGCTTCAGCCGTTCGCGCCAGTGCCCGATCCAGCGTCGCCAGTCGTGTATCGATGTCCAGCACGAGGTCCGACGTGCATGGCGCTAGCAGAGTCCCGTTTCGGGCTGCTGGTGGGCGGCGCGGGTGACGCCGGTCTTGAAAGCTCTTCCGCTTTCCCCAGTCGCCTCAGGGCATAGCTGGGTCCCGCCCCCATCGCGGCTCCCTGCGGGTGTCCACCTCCTCGTGGCTATGCCCCGACTCGACTGGCGAGAGCGAGAGACGACGTTCGACCCGAGTGGGAGACGACGTTCGACCCGATCCTCCACGCCCAACGGCCGCGGCCGACCCAGGGCCTACGCCGCGGACGGCCGAAGCAACAGCCCGACGATGAGGACCAGCGCGAACAGCCCGAACCTGATGAGCCAGCGTCCGCGCTCGGGCTCCGTGGCGGCCAGCTCGCGGGGGGCATAGATCAGCATCGTGTAGAAGACCGCCGTTCCGGCCAGCACCATGCCGTAGACGAACAGCGCGAGTCCGAGGGTCGGCACGTCGCCCGCAACGCCGGCCACCGGGACACCCGACGTGAGCTCGCCGAGCACAGCGGCGAGGTCGAGGCCACGGGTGATGTCGCCCACGAACCCTTCGAAGATGCCGCCCGCGACCAGCACGAACGGCGTGACGAGCATCCGCCGAAGTTCCGACCGCACGACCGGCAGGCGGTCGGCCAGCACGACCGCCCCGATGCAGACGATGAATGCCGGTCCCGCCAGCCAGTCGCCGCCGCGGATGCCCAGCTTCTCGAACCCCTGGCCGCCGACCAGCGCGACGCCGCCGATGTACGGGCCGATGAGCGCCATCCTCCCGTCCAGGTCGACCGGCCCCCGCGCCCCGCTGACTGGCGACCGCGCAGGGTCGAGCGGCGACTCGCCCGGGGCACGGGTGGCCATGCAGACGATGGCCCCGACCGCAGCCAGGATCGCGACCAGGCCGCCGAAGACGTCCACCCGGTCGTCGAAGAAGCTCGGTGCCGGCTCGGCTGCGTCCCCACCGAGCAGTGGCAGCACCACGAGCACCGCTGCGAGCAGCAGGTCTTCGGGCTGCAGTGCGCGGCGAATCCGGTCGATCAACCGCGGGCGACCCGGCTCGGCCCGGACCACTCGATTCCGAGGGGTGGCTCAGTCGGCGGTGGCGGCTTCCAGCTCCCGATCCGCCGTCCCCGACCCGGCGGCTCCGTCGGCGGCGTCCTGCGGCACGTCCTCGTAGGGCTCCGGATCCTCGCGCTTCGACCAGTAGGCGAACGTCTCTTCGATCTCGCGCGAGCAGTAGCTCTTCTCGTCCTCGCCGTCCCTGACGCGGCCGTGCTGCTGGCCCCACTCGAAAAAGCCGGCGCCCGGCGACGACTCGCCCTTCTTGACCACGATGCTCGACAGCGGCGGCCGGCCGGCGGCCATCTCGTGATCGTTGATAGCCTCGAGCAGCTTGGCCAGGTACGGTCGGTGGCTCGGGTTGCGCATGCTCAGCTCGAGCGGCTCGCCGGCCTCGGCGTAGCTCATCAGCCGTCGTTCCCGAGCGGCTCCAACGAGCCGGGAGCGGAGCCCCAGCTCGAGCGGCATCTCGCCCGTCAGGTCTACCTTGCGCGCGGTACTGGGGGCGCGGCTGCGGGCGGGCGTTGCGCGCTCACCCCAACGGGCCAGCACCTCATCGACGTCCTGCTGATGATCGGGCTGGAGGTTCGGCCGGCTCGCACGCAGCAGCTCGAGGACGTCGGTGCGGTTCGCGTCGGCGTCGCCGATCTGGCCGATGGCACGGATCGCGAAGGAGGCGAGGGCGCGGTCCTCGAGCCACGGCTGGAGCCGATCCAGCGCCGCAGCGCCGTGCGCGGCGACCTCGTTGCGACGATGCATCCGCTCGCTCGGAGGCGTCTTGCGGACTTCGACGAGGAGCTTGTCGAGTGAGCCGGCCTTGGCCGTGCCAGTGCTTGCCATGCGGGTTGCCTCCTGCTGCGCCTCTCCCGAAACGCAACGCGCTCCATGTCGGCCTCTGTCCACAAGGGTACGCGCGCGCGTGACCCGCCGCATCCTCCGAACGCCGTGCCGCTTGCGTGACCGCCCGTCAGCCGCCCTCGTCCGGGTCCCACTCCCAGATGGTCTGGTCGAACTCGCGGGCACGGTGGCACTCGCCGCACATGGGACCCCCTGGCACGCCCTCGGCGACGTCGTCGGGATCGCCGGTCAGGGGTCCGCCGCAGACCGAGCAGGGCGCCGCGTCATCGTCGGCGTCGAGCCATGCGCCGCCGCTCAGGTCAGGAACCGTCGAATGAGCTGCATCGCCATGCATTGTCGCCCGCTGCTGAGTCAGCTCGCTTGGCACGGCTTGAGATGGACCATTTGCCGGCGGCGTCTTGCATTACAGAGACGTAACAGGCTAGACTCCGGCCACAGGAGCACCCCCGAGGTCAGACAACCGAAGAGCTTGCCGTCGGCGGTCCCGTCACCTCGTGCCGTGAGCCGTCCCGACCCCTCGCCGACCTGACCGCCCAAGGTCACTGTCCCGGCGCACTGCCCCAGCAGTCGCGCCCCAGCGCAGGGGTCCCGTCACTCCGTCTTTCGCGCCCGCCTGCCGTCGGCCCAGACCACCGTCGTCGTGCCCCAGCACGACGTTCCGGCAGTGAGGAGGCACGTTGTTGCCGTTTGTCCGCGATGGCGCCCAGAGGGCGTCCGGTCACCACGATTCCCGACCGTCGCCACGTGCACCCGACGGCGATCGGGCTGCAACGTTCCGCTCCGTTCTCCTGCGCGGCAGCGCCGCCATCGGCCTGGGCGTTCTGCTCACCGTCAATGCCGCCGGGGTCGCCAGTGCTCATGGCCCGCAGGACACCAGCTCATCGGACCGCGTCGCCACCCAGTTCAGGGTCGGCAACAGGGTCTCCCGCAACGGCGTCACCCTCACCGCTCCGGCCCGTGGCGGGTTCGCCTGGGGCGAGGTGCTGTTCCAGGACGGCACCGCCCGGGAGCTCATGCTCGAGACCGACAGCGACGGCCGTGTGTTCACCCGCGACCTCGGCAGTGAACGGCAGGCCGCAGGGGCTGACCCAGGGACGACGGGCCAGGGAGCCAGCAGTCAGGCCGACTACGACGAGGGTCTGGCCGGAGGCCGGACGTCGAGCGAGTGCGCGAGCCGGTCCTACTACTCGTATCCCTGGCGCATCCCCTCCTACCGCTGGTCCCTCCAGAGCGCTTCCATCCCGTGGTACCTGCGGGGTCGGACCAACGGCACGCTCTACGTCCTCAACCAGCTCAAGTACGCGGCGAGCAACATCACGGGCGCCGACAACGTGTGCGGCCGCGGCGACTACATCAGCGCGACGCACACCTTCCTCGGCTACACCAGCCGCAGCAACAACATCTCGACCGGCGCCAGCTGCACCGGCGGCGACGGGTACAGCGTCGTCAACTTCGGGTACCTGCCGTCAGGCGTGCTCGGCATGGCCTGCGCCTATGGCACCAGCGGCGGGGTCGCCCGCGAGGGTGATGTGCGGATGAACCTGCGTGCTCGCTGGGAGACACTGCCGGGCTGGTGCAGCAGCGAGACCCTCATCCAGGCGGCGATGACCCACGAGTTCGGTCATGTGTTCGGTCTGGGCCACGTGTACAGCAGCCCCCAGACGATGAACCCGTACGTCCCGAACTGCAGCCTCTCACCGACCACACTCGGCATGGGCGACCTGACGGGCTTCGAGAGCAAGTACTGATCGATCAGTCGAGCGGATCACGCTGCGAGGCCGGGGCGAAAGCTCCGGCCTCTTGCGTTTGGCGCCTCGGCAGGCTCAGACGGTCGCGTCATCGTCCCCGGGATCGAGCCACACGTAGCGGCCGCGCGCCGCTCGCTGGAACAGGCCGCTCTGGTTGTTGAGTGCCGAGTACAGCGCCGCGTAGCCCTGGTCGGCGCCCCTGAGCGCTACCCCGCCCCTCCGCAGTGCGGCCAGCAGGTCTCGCGGCCCGACGCCGGACCGCGAGGGGTCCAGGGATCTGGCGATCGGATGTGCCGCTGCGGCCAGACGCCTGCCGCTGAGTGCCGCGGCGCCCGGCCCGCGCCCGGACCGGCTGCCGCCGCGCACGTTCCGATTCCCGCGGCGAATCGCGGGCCGAGCCGGCCTGACCGGTGGGAA
>JACDBP010000253.1 GCA_013694835.1 Chloroflexota bacterium | reverse complement strand
GGCGGCGGCTCTGGGCGGTCTACGAGCCCCTCACGTTCCATCGCACGGCGGCGATGCTGGATGCCTTCGCAGCGGCCCTGGCTGAGGCGGATCGGGCCGTGATCGCGGACATCTGGGCGGTCCGGGACCGGGACACCACGGTGGTCACCCCTGAGGCCTTGGCCCTTGCCACGGCCCGCGAGAGCGGCAAGCCCGCCACCGCGAGCGGCTCCCCCGAGCGCACCGCCGATCTCCTGGCAGCGAATGTGCGTTCGGGCGACGTCGTGCTGGTGATGGGCGGCGGTCGGTCGTACGTCATCGCCGAGCGCCTTGTGGAGCTCCTCGCGACGCCGAAGCGCGGCTAGACTGCCGCCTGATGCAGCCGTTGACGCACGGCGAGGGGCAGGACCTGCTGGAACGCTTCAAGCAGGCGTGGGAGCGGCGCGACCCGGACCTCGCGATGGAGCTCTACCGGGAGGACGCGGAGCACCGTGACCATCCCTTCCGCGAGCCATTCCGCGGTGCGAACGAGATCCGGGCGATGTGGAACGACATCGTCTTGAACGAGGCGCATGTGGAGTTCGACGCCGAGCGGACGTGGGTCAACGGCTCCACCGTCCTGGCAAGCTACCACGCGGCGTACACCGACCGGACCACCGGGGAACGGGTCCGGATGCGTGGCTTCATGACCATCGAGGTCGATGGCGAGGGCCACGTCAGCCGGCTTCGGGAGTGGCCCACGACACAGGTCGTCGGCATGGACACGACCCTTCGGCCGGACCGGCAGCCCGGCCTGGCCGGGGACGAGCCCATCGACCCGAACCGCAGGAGGACCCATGGCAGGTGATGCATCGTTCGACGTCGTCAGCGACTTCGACCGCCAGGAGCTGGTCAATGCCCTGGACCAGGTCCGACGCGAGATCCAGACCCGCTTCGACTTCAAGGGCGTGGCCGCGGAGCTGGACCTGGGCAAGGACTCCGTCACGCTGCTGACTGACGACGAGCACCGCGCGGCGGCGATCAAGGACCTGATCGAGACCAAGGCGATCCGTCGCAACCTGTCCCTGAAGATCTTCGACTGGGGCAAGGTCGAGCCGGCTGGCGGCAACAAGGTCCGCCAGGAGATCAAGCTGCGCCGCGGCCTGCCCGAGGAGCTGGCGAAGAAGATCGGCAAGTTGATCCGCGACGACTTCCCGAAGGTCAAGTCACAGATCCAGGGCGACGCCGTGCGCGTCACCGGCAAGAGCCGCGACGACCTCCAGCGGGTCATCGCGCGCCTGCGCCAGGAGAGCGAGGGCTACCCGGTCGCGCTCCAGTTCGAGAACTACCGATAGCGCTGGAGTGCGGGCGATCGCCAGGCCCGGGCTCCGCGGTCTTCCGCTTCGACCTGAACGTGCCACCCAGCTGAGCGGCTACCCGTCCCTGCCGTGGGTCGCGGTCGAGGGCGATACTTGGCGGCATGTACATCCCGAACTACAACCGTCCCAGCGACCAGGATGTCCAGGAGCTGCTGGCGACTTTCGGCGCGGCCGACCTCATCACCTGGACCGATCGCGGCCTGCTGGCGACGATGCTGCCGTTCGCGTACGACTCGCCCGGCAGTCGCCCCGGTGTCGGACCGATGGGCTCGCTCCTCGGTCACTTCGCCCGCAACAACGATCAGTGGCGGACGCCATCGCTGGGGGAGGCGATGGCCATCGTGCGCGGCCCGGACGCGTACATCTCGCCCGCCTGGTACGCCACGAAGCGGGAGCACGGCCGCGTCGTGCCCACCTGGAACTACATCACGGCGCACGTGTACGGCGAGCTCGTGATCCACGACGCTCCGGCGTGGGTCGAGGCCAACGTCCGCCGGCTATCGCTGACCCATGAGGCAGGAAGGCCGCAGCCCTGGTCGGTCGATGACGCGCCCCCGACGTTCATCGAAGGCCAGCTGCGAGCCATCGTCGGCGTGGAACTGCTCATCAGCCGGATCGAGGCAAAGTTCAAGCTGAGTCAGAACCGGTCGGATGCGGACGTGGATGGCGCCATCGCCGGTCTGGATGCCCGGGACGAGTCGGCGATGGCGGACGCGATGCGGGAGAGCCGGCTGACTGGCAACGACCCTGTCGTCAGGGCTCCCTGAGCCCGCGGAACCGCGCCACGGCCTCGACGTCCCCCGATGCCTCGAGGCGCCCGATGGCGGCCTCCCTCAGATCCAGGTCCCCGGTCAGGGTACCCAGGTCCGCCTCGGCGCGGGCGAGGCGAGGCACGGCCCCCGTGGTCCGCAGCAGCGCTACCGCTCGAGCAAGCTCGTCCGTGTCGCCGACGGCTAGTGCTCGCGCGCGGCGCGCCTCGGCTTCTATCCAGTGCATGCCACGCGGTTCGCAGAAGGCGATGATGCCGTCGAGCGCGCGCCTCGCTAGTGGGTAACCGCTATCCGCACAGACCCACACGGCCAGGGCGACGTGGTGGAGCCGCTCGATGTAGCGCTCGTAGCCAGAAACGACTCGCTCCGCGAGCGCCTCGACGTCGAAGCGGGGGATCGCCGCCAGGTCGCGCGCTGGGTGGTCACTAGGGAATCGACCACAGATGGCGTCCACGACGCCGCGACACTGGGCCAGGAGTGAGTCATCGCCCCGTGCCTTGGCCACCACCGCGGCGGCGAGGAAGCCGTGCAGGATGTACATCGCGCTCGGCCGACCCGAAGCGAGCCACATCTCCCGCGAGCGCATGATCGAGGCGTCGACCTCGGGCCACCGCCCCGCCAGCGCGAGGGCCCATGCCTCCCACGCGACGAGGAGCATGACCGTCTCCGGGGCTTCGTTGCGGCCGACCGTCGCGAGGCCGGTCTCCGCCGCGCGCAGAGCCTCATCCACGTCACCGAGAAGCGCCGATTGCCAGGCGACCATCTGGAAGGCGTCCCCACGCTCCAGTGAGCTCAACCGGTCGACGAGTGCCCACCGCCGGCGCTGGATCTCCCGAGCAGCACGCGGGCTCTCCTCCACCACGAACGAGGACAGAGCGTCCAGCGCGCCACTCAGCAGCTGGGGAATGCCCAGTCGCTCGGCCAGGGCGACCCCGCTCTCGGCACTGGCCCGGCTCGTGGCTATTTCCTGTGGCGTGGGTTCGCGGCGCCCGTTGCTGCGGATCCAGAACGGCATGAACGCATCGGCGATGAAGAAGATCGCTCGCACGCGCTCGTCCTCGACGGTCGCCGAGAGTCGTCTTGCCTCATCCCGCTTGGCCTGCAACTCCCCCTCGCTGGGTTGCCTGGCGATGCCCGCGTGGAAGCGACAGAGCACCATCAACTCGTTCGCCAGCGCCTCCAGCAGGAACGTATCCGGCCGGCCCAGCGCCTTCCCATGACGGTAGGCGTCGACATACGCCGCGGCGGACTCGTCGCCCATCCGGAAGTCATCGCCCAGTTGCAAGTACAGCTCTGGCAGCTCAGCCGGGGTCGCGAGGTCGATGGCCGCGCGCAGGTGATTCGTCGCCTCCAGGGTGGCGCCTCCACCCTGCGCCACCGCCGCCGCTCGCCGAAGCCATCGCACAGCGGCCGCTCGGAGCCCGGTCGCGGGATCGCCGGACGTTCCGGCCAGCGTGGCGGCCTCCCGGAAATGGAAGGCGACGAGTTCGGCGAGCTCGTCCGTCTGACCCGCGATCCGCTCGAGGTGTCGACCAGCGGCCGCGTGCAGCACTCCCCGTTCGAGGCGTGGGAGCGTTCCGTAGGCCACCTCGCGGATGAGGATGTGGTGGAACGCGAGATGCCCGTCAGCGGTCGGCACCAGCAGCTCACGGTCGATGATGAGCCCGACCACGGCGTCGAAGCGCTCTTCGAGGTCGGCGTCCAGCGCGATCACTGCGGCACGGTCGAAGCTCCGCCCCAGGACCGAGCCCACCTGGAGCAGGCGGCGGGGGAGGGGCGCCAGCAGGTCGAGGCGGGCGAGGATGGTGGCCTGGACCGTGTCCGGGAGACGCGCCAGCGCCTGGCCGATCGAGTCGGGGTCATGGAGATCGGCGCCTTGTTCGATGAGCGAGCGGACGAGCTCTGCGGCATAGAACGGGTTGCCGCCCGCCCGCGCCACTACGGCATCCACGACGGCCACTGCCGGCGACTCCAGGAGGCTCGCCACCAGCCGTGACACGTCCGAGTCGCCCAGCGGCTCGAGCGAGATCGAGAGGTAGTTGCGTCGTCCGCCGCCCCAGCTGCGCCGCCGGTCCAGGAGCTCGGGCCTGCTGAGCGCGAGCATCAGCAGTGGCACATCAGCGCGCGGCTGGAACACGGACTCGACGAGGTCCAGGAGCGTGTCGCTCGACCAGTGGAGATCCTCGACGACAAGCACCAGGGGCCGCCGCACCGCGGCAAGCTCGATGAGACGCTGCCACGCACCGAAAAGCGCCTGCTGGTCGACGACCTCCAGATCCGCGCTCCCGAGCGTGGCGGCGATCTGGCCCGCTGTTCGGTCAGCATCGGCGTCGCCAACGTCCCGCAGCCATCGTGCGACGGTGCCGCGGAGCGCCTCGGGCGGCGTGTCGGGGTCGATGCCGGCAATGGTCGTCAGCAAGGCGCGGAGGGGCCAATACGTGAGGCGCTGCCCATAGGGCAGGCACTGGGCCACCGCCACGAGCGGCTCGGGGTCGGTGGCAGGAAGTCGCTCCAGGAACGCCTGCAGCAGCCTGGTCTTGCCCGTTCCAGGCGGAGCGATGATGCTCACCAGGTACGGGCGTCGTTCCCCGAAGGCCCGTCGTGCGACGAGGTCGAGCTGCTCGAGGTCGGTGCTGCGCCCGATAAGAGGGGTCCGGGGGGCGGTGTGGCGCGACGCTCGGCCGGTCAGCTCGAATGCCCTGACTGCCACGGCTTTGCCCGGCGCCTTGACCTCGACGCGTTCGCCGAACGTGAATCCGCCCTGCGACGCCCGGGCCGTTCGTTCGCCGCACAGGATCTGCCATGATCTCGCCGCCTGCTGCAGCCGTGCCGCAACGTTGACCGGATCGCCCGTGACGAGGAAGTCCGACGCCTCGCGGTCGCCGCTCGCCACCACCTCGCCGCTGTTGACGCCGATTCGGATCGGCAGCTGGCTGACGAGCAACGGATCGGCCTGGACCGCCTCGCGCAGTGCCAGTGCAGCGTCGAGGGCACGAGCCGGGTCATCGTCGTGCGCGGTCGGCAGGCCGAAGATGGCCATGACGGCGTCCCCGATGAACTTCTCGAGAGTTCCGTCCCGGCCGCCGATCACCTCGCGCGCGATGGCGTAGTAGCGCGTCAGCAGGGCTCGCAGATCCTCCGGGTCGAGCGAGTCGCCGAGGGCCGTGGAGCCGACCACATCGGCGAAAAGCACGGTGACGAGCCGCCGTTCGTCGGGCATGGCGGCATGGTACGCGGAGGACTGGTCGGCGCGACGATCGGCAACGAGCGTTGTCGGACGCCGCTACGCTGCCGACATGAGGGAAGGGCCGAGATGAGCAAAGGCCGCCTGGAGGCGTTCAGCGACGGTGTGGTCGCGATCCTCATCACCATCATGGTGCTCGAGCTGCACGCTCCGGAGAAGCCTGACGGCGGAGATCTGCAGGCGCTGGTACCGCTCGGTCCGATCTTTCTCAGCTATGTCCTGAGCTTCATCAACCTCGGCATCTACTGGAACAACCACCATCACCTCCTCCAGGCGTCCAAGGTGGTCGACGGTCGCGTCCTGTGGGCGAACCTCCACCTGCTGTTCTGGCTGTCGCTCATCCCGTTCGGGACCGCGTGGATGGGCCAGAACGATTTCGCGGCGGTGCCGACCGCCGGATACGGCGCGATCCTGCTCATGTCCGGGGTCGCCTTCTACGTCCTCGTCCGTATGCTCGTCGGTGCTGAGGGCCAGCCCCCTGCCTTGGCGACGGCCATCGGCAGTGACCGCAAGGGCATCGTCTCCGTGCTGATCTACGCGGCGGCCGTCGCGATCGCCCTCGTCTGGCCGTGGGTCGCGTTCGGTCTGTACATCCTGGTCGCGGGCATGTGGTTCATCCCGGATCGCCGCATGGAGCGAGCGCTCGAGCGCTGAACCTGCGGCTCGACCCTAGTCGGCGCAACCCGGGAGGACAAAGGCCGCGGCTGGGACTCCCCGGTGACTCCATGACGCGGAACCGGACCTCAGCGGACCTGCCTGGCCCGACTTCGGCCGGTTCGGATCAGCGCGAGGCATCCGTTCGCCGGGCGGCCGAAGTGCCGACCCGACCGGCACTTACCACACGTCGCCTGGCCGCCACTCGCAACTGATCGGAGTGGTGAGGTCGAGAGCGGGGGACGTCGGGGTCGAGAGCACCATGATGTAGCCGTCGTCATCCGGAGTCGGGAGCGTGCCCGTGGCGGTTCGGACATTCGACGGGCCCTGCCAGGTCAGCCAGCCGAGGCGCTCGTAGAACCCGTGGCTCCCCGTGCCGAGGGCACCGAGCTCGAAGCCCTCGGGGATGTAGGT
>JACDBP010000232.1 GCA_013694835.1 Chloroflexota bacterium | reverse complement strand
GCGCCTCCAGGAACGCGTCGCGGACCGATCGCATGATGCGCCGCTCCAGCTTGCCGTCGGGCATGGGCGCGACATCGAACAGGCCACCGTCGAAGAACGCGGTCTGGTCGTCCCAGTCGGGCGAGGTGACGACCGGGTAGATGCACACCCCCTGCAGGTCGACGCCCCTGGCCAGGGCCGTGCTGCACTCGGCCGTCAGGAGACGCAACCATGGCACCCGGGCCTCGGCCGAGGCGCCGGTCTCGGCGAGGATCACGGGGGCCTGGTAGCGCTCTGCGGTCTGCTGCAACAGGATCGCCAGCGGGATGGCCGCGGGGTCGTCTGCCGCCAGGACCGCCCTCGTGAAGCGAGGGGTCGGGATGGTCCACTGGTTGCCGTCGTAGTAGTTGAGGCCGGCCACTCCGAGCACGCGGGCTGACCCGCCCAGCTCCGGCTCGACCAGGCCCGCCAGCATGTCGAACGCCTGGGGCACCACGACCGAGTTGTAGTCATCGGCGACTGCCTGCAGCGTGGTCCGCTCGGCGACGTCGCTGATCTCAGGGTGGACATGGAGGCGCACGAGCGGGTCCACCGAGAGGATGCGGGCCTCCGGATCGACCGTGTCGATCGCCCGGACGGCCGCGATCTGGAGGCGCACGAGGAGGCGCTTGTACTCCAGGCCGCGGTCATGCCAGAAGGGCGCCATGTAGCCCACCTCGCCGCACGCCCAGCCCGAGTAGGAGGGCTCGTTGACCGGTGTGTACCAGCGCGGGCCACTGGTCTCCGCCTTGACGACCGTCGCGACCTCGTGCGCGAAGGTGGCGAAGCGCTCCAGCAACCGGTCCTCCCACCCGGGCCGCTGGTCGTCCAGGTCGTCGGGGTAGCCGTAGTGGAAGAGGTCCCAGATCAGGGCGAGCCGGGACTCCTGGGCAAGCCGGGCGAGGTGGCGGATATGGCCCAGATCCAGTCGACCGCTCCGCTCAGCGAAGGGCCAGCGGGCGGACTCGCGAACTGCTTCCATGCCGGCCGCCCGGCAGAGCGCGAAGTCCTCGGCGGCAAGGCTGTCGTGCTGCGTCTCGGCGATCAGATCGTGACGCCGTCCGTCACGCCCGACATGGTTGGAGCACTCGAAGCCGCCCAGGAAGAACGAGCCGAACAGCCACTCCTGCCCGTCCGGAGGCGTTCGCCGCGTCCCGTCCGTCAGCTCCGTGACGGCTCGGGCCGAGGGGCCCCTCACGGCTCGATGGCTCCGCCCTCACGGAGCGACCTGGCGGCGGCGATCGCCAGCCGCTGGGTCCGCAGGGCCTCGGCGTAGGGCGCCCGGATCCTGTTCTGCCCGCCCTTGACGGCATCGATGAAGTCGCGGTCCTCGCGGACGAACGGATCACCCTCGGCGAGCTGGATCGGACGTCCCTTGCCGACGTCGACCAGCAGCTCGAACTCGGACAGCTCGATGGCCAGCCGATCGGAGAACAAGTGGAGCCCGATGCGATGCGGCCACGCTAGGAGCGCGGTCGAGGCGACCGAGCCGACGGCCCCGGAGCGGAACCGCAGGCTCGCGACGCTGGCGTCGAGGATGTCCGCGTCAGGGAACTCCGCGCGCTCCTGCCGTGAGCCGAAACCCTGGACGCAGTCCACCTCGCCCACCAGCTGCCGCGCAAGGTCGAAGATGTGCGTCGTCTGCTCGACGAACTGGCCGCCCCCCGTCGCTTCGCGGATCCACCACGCGACCGGCGGCGTGCTGTCCAGCCAGTAGCCGAGGACGAGGCGCGCGGGGTTCGCTGAGAGGAGGTCCTGGGCACGCTCGGTGATGTCGAGGTAGCGCCAGTGATAGCCGACGGCGGTCACCAGCCTGTTCTCCTCGACGGCCGCGGCGATCTGCTCGGCGGTCGGCAGATCGACGGAGAGCGGCTTCTCCACGAAGAACGGCAGTCCCGCGGCGATGGCCGACTCCTCCGGCTTGCCATGCGCGAACGGCGGAACGCAGATGTACAGCGCGTCGAGACGCTCCGCCTCGATCATCTCGGCGACATCCGAGTAGGCGTTCGCGCCCGTCGATCCCGCCAGCTCGCGGGCACGTTCCAGCGCCACGTCGGCGACGGCCACGACCCGCACATCGTCGAATCCGGCGAGATCCCCCAGGTGACGGCGGGCGATGATGCCGGCGCCGACGAACCCCACGCGAACGGTCTCTGACACTCGCCGACCCTAGCAGGAAAGCCAGGGGCATCGGTCGCCCTTTCGAACGGCCCGTCGAGCGCCCATACTGGCCTCGCATGGATGCCGAGCGCCTCCTAACCGCACTCATCGGCGCGCTGTTCGGTGCCGCCGGATGGCTTGTCGTCGGGCTCTACATCCAGCGCCGCCAGTACGATCGGCAGGCTCGCAATGCCGCCCGTGCCGTCTACTTCGAGCTGGCGGTGAACGAGATCGACGTGCGGGTGGCGGCCGAGCACGGCGCGTTCAAGGCGCTCGGCCGGTCGACCTTCGATCGGCTGTTGCCGGAGCTTGCGACCTGGCTGGACGCGATGGATCTCCAGACGATCGCGCATGCCTACATGAGCCACGCCGGCTACGAGCAGGTCCAGCGGAATGGATCCATGCCGCAGTCGGTGCGCGCGGCGGTCCTCATCCGCGTGCTCGAGCAGCAGCGGGCCGCCATCGCGGTCCTCCGCACGCGAGCCTTCTCCCCGGAGGAAGCTCGCCGGCTTTCAGGGCCGTCCAACGCACCGACGGCCGATCGCCAGGAGCCAGCACGGACGGCACGGCGGGCAGGAGGGACGCGAAGTGGCTGAATACTTTGCGCCGGAGTTCGAACCGCCCGAATGGCGTAGCGACCTCGTCGAGATCGCGCCGTGGGATTCGAGCGCCGATCGTGGCTGAGACCGAGGCGCACTCCATCTTCCGTCGCTGGCTGGATGCGCTGAGCAGGCTCGACTACGACGCGCTCCAGGAGCTCGTCCACCCCGAGTACGTCGAGGAGTGGCCTCAATCCGCCGAGCGGATCCGCGGCTTCGCGGCGTTCCGGGCCGTGCTCGAGCACTATCCGGGTGGAGTCCGGCCCCTAGCCCTCGACGACGCGAGCGCGCGGCTCGTGGGCGACGAGGAACGGTGGGTCCTGACGCCGGGCTACACGGTGCTGCCACTGGCCGGACCTGGTACGTACACGACCATCTTCCGCAATCGCTATCCAGACGATTCGATCTGGTTCATCCTTTCCGTGTTCCAGCTTCGTGACGGCCTCATGTGGCGTCGGACGACGTACTTTGCGCCCGAGTTCGAGCCTCCCGAGTGGCGTCGTGGATTCGTCGAGCTGATGCCGCGCGGCGATCGCGGCGACGGTCCCTCGTCGGGCATCGGCGAATGAGCGCCGGGTACCCGTCGCCCGGTAGACTCGCCGGGTCGGAGTTCTGCAGGGGAGGGGCGATCGATCGAAGCTGGCGACGCACACGCGGCGGGGAGCGCCCGGCCCACGGCTGAGCACGAGGCACCCGAACGCCGGGAACGCGGCAAGACCGTCCACGGCGAGCCGGCCAACGCGGGTCACCGGGTGCTTGCCCCGGACGATGCCGAGGTCGAGGCGTATCTCGAGACCGCGCTCAACGCGCCGCCACCGGAGCGCGACGAGGACGGAGCGCCGCCAGGCCCCGAGACCGTTGCCGTGCTGGACTTCGGCAGCCAGTTCTCGCAGCTCATCGCCCGACGGGTGCGGGAGCTCAACGTGTATTCGGAGCTGCTGCCGCACGACACGTCACTCGCGGAGTTGCGACGTCGCGGCGCACGGGCCGTCATCCTCTCGGGCGGTCCGAACTCGGTCTACGACCAGGGGGCACCCAAGCCGGACCCGGCGCTCTGGGAT